>JAATEZ010000301.1 GCA_015655485.1 Lactobacillales bacterium
ATCGTACCATTATTTATTTAAAAGCGCAACATAAAATTTTATTTTTATTCATTATTTTTGAAAAAAAACTAGTAAAAATCCCTTAAAGTGCATAAAAATTGTTTATATTCAAAAAAATATTCATTAGAAGTGATCAGGTAATTTATTTCAACAAGGCAGAATGAAATAATTATATATATAAGTTGTTTTAAACAAAAAGACGACATATAATATAAAATACTGTTTCGTTCGAAATAGGAATGGGAGTGAACATTTTGGAACGGCAGGAAAGAATGAAGCAAATGCTGTAAGTGAAAAACTAGCAGAAAAATATGTTGTTGCCAAAGGCGAAGCAGAAAGTGTTTTGTATTTTATCAATAGTGTAGCGGGGGACTATATTCTTTCTCGATCGAACGCTACATATAAAAAAACAAATGCAAGTGATCCTATCTGTCATTACTGATTCAAAAAACCACTGGAGAGATTTTCTCCAGCCTTTTTTTATTTTTATAAATTGATTGACCATTTAATTTTTTTGTTGCTGGTCAATGAAAGAAATTTTGAGCGTTTTGATTTGCATTTTTATTGGATTAAGATAAAGTAAAAAGGAGAGAGAATAAGGAGGTGAAGGAGGAAATGAAACTAGCTGTGCCTGGTTTTTTTGGAAAATTCTATTTGACGGAAGTGGACGATTGGCTCTTTGCTTGGAGCGGAACACTTATAAAGTCGAAAAAAATTATGGATCCATTGAATTTAAGTGTAGTGATATTATCATCTTGATCATATGGCGGAGCTTGAATTTTTCTGTATTACCGACCGTCAAGAATGGCAGCTGGATCTCTTGGTATTTTACTTATTTATGATCATGTTGAAAATGGTTTTTATTTTTACGATTTGAATTTAGAAGGAGTATCCAAGCATCGCGCATAAAAAAATGTGATGTCACTCATTAGATCGTTCCAATTTGAGTTTATGTGAATGATTCATCTAGTACCTTACTTTACTATGTGGATTGAAGAAATCAAAAGCAATGAGGCTTGGTTTTTACTGTAGATTCTGATTATTTGTCCAGCTTGTCGAGAAAGCATCAACTGGGCTCAGCAGATTTCTAGAGAAGCAGGAGAAGGCTGCGCTTGCAGGACAACTAATGGACTCTTTATCACAAATTGGGGATGTAGGATCATTGAAGAAGCAAGCAAGAGAGATTTCTCAAAATAAGACACTAATCGGTCTAGCTAAAACAAACCTTGAAGTTGAATTATAAAGTAGAGGAGTGTTAGTAAAATGATTTATGTTCCAAATGAAAAAAATGATCCTCGAATAAATCTGGCTATCGAAACTTATTTATTACAAGAAAAAGATATAAATGAGCCTGTTTTACTTTTTTATATCAATGAACCGTCAATCATCATAGGTCGCAATCAAAATACGATTGAGGAGATCAATAAAGAATATGTAGAAAAGAAACACATTCATGTAGTTAGGCGCTTAAGCGGCGGCGGAGCAGTTTATCATGACTTGGGCAATTTGAATTTCAGCTTTATTTTACCTGACGATGGTGGTTCTTTTCGTGATTTCGCTAAGCTAACTCAGCCTATTATTGATGCATTGCATAAAATGGGAGTGCAAGGCGCTCAGCTTAAAGGACGCAACGACTTGGTGATCAATGATAAAAAATTTTCTGGGAATGCGATGTATGCAACGAATGGACGAATGTTCGCTCATGGAACGCTAATGTTTGATAGTGAGATAGATGAAGTGGTGAATGCTTTAAATGTGCGAGTTGACAAGATAGCATCAAAAGGGATCAAATCGATCCGTTCGAGAGTGACTAATATTAAGCCTTACGTGGCTTCAGAGTATAAAGGCATGGACACTATTGGTTTTCGGAATGAAATTTTGTTGAAGATTTTTGGGGTGGATTCGGCAGACGAAGTAGAAAAATATCATTTAACTGAAGAAGATTGGGCAGCTATTGAACGCATTTCTGATAAATATTATCGTAATTGGGATTGGAACTATGGAAAATCGCCTGAATTTAATTTAGAAAGACGACATCGGTTTCCGATTGGTTCGATTGAGGTAAAGATGAATGTTTCTGACGGAGCAATTAAAAATATTCGGGTTTTTGGCGACTTCTTCGGTTTGGGTGAGATCAGTGATGTCGAAAAAGTACTAACGGGTGTAAACTATAATAAAGAAGCGCTCGAAGCGGTCGTAAAGAAAATTGATTTGAAAAAATATTTTGGAAATATTGAAAATCAAGATTTTCTTAGTTTGCTTTATTAGAAACTTTGTAAAAGCTCTTTCTTACATTTTTCGAAAAACTTGTTTTTCTTTCATCTTTTATCCGCATTTGAGGCCGACTCATTAATTAATGGGCCGGCCTCGATTCTCATGGCTGATTTTATTTGATTTCTGTAGAATTTTGGATAATAGAATGGACAATTCCATATTCTTTAGCTTCGTCAACAGAAAGCCAAAAATTACGATCAGTATCTTTTGAAACTTTTTCGTACGTTTGACCAGTTGCTTTACTGATCAAGCGATTGATACGTTCTCTCATTTTGACGATTTCTTTAGCTTCGATTTGGATTTCAGTACTTTGACCTTGAACACCGCCAGCGGGTTGATGAATCATATAACGAGTATTAGGCAAACTGAAACGATGTTCTTTTTTGCCAGCCAGATAAATTGTAATACCGGCACTTGCGACCCAACCGGTACCAATCATATATACATCCGGTTTGACAAATTGGATCATGTCATGGATCGTATCTCCTGCTTCTACATGGCCTCCCTGACTATTGATGAAAATTTTAATAGGTTCATCACTGATTGCTTCTAAAGCAAGCAGCTGTGTGGAAACTTCTTTAGCTAAATCCTGATCGATTTCTCCGAAAATCAGAATTGTGCGCTTATCTATTAATTTTTGTAGCAATGGGTTTATAGTTTCATTTTGTTTTGTTTCACTCATGTTAAATAATCCTTTCTTATAGAAATAGTTTCTGTATTTCATCCTAGCATAAAGAGGAAGATTTTACAAAGAAACTGCTGAGCGAAAGCTATCTTTTTTTCTTGCGGCCTAACCCAATTGCATTTTGCATCCTTATCAGTGTTTTGTTAGCGATCTGTTGAGCCGAGCTGGCTCCTTCATCTAAGATTCTATCAAGCTCAGAGCTTGATAACAGCTGATTATAGCGGACCTGTATAGGTTCTAGTAGTTTTACGAGCTCTTCGCTTAAATCGGTCTTAAATTCGCCATAACCGGCATTTTCGTAGTGGATCTCTAAATTATTTAAAGAGCGTCCGCTAACTGCGGAGAATATTCCTAATAAATTGGAGATGCCGGGTTTATGGAATGGATCATATTCAATCTTACCACTAGAGTCAGTAACTGCTGATTTTATTTTTTTTCGGATCACTTCAGGTTTGTCTAGCATGGATATAAAACTCTTGATGTTATCGTCAGATTTGCTCATTTTTTTAGTGGGATCCTGTAAACTCATGATTCGGCTGCCATTTTTAGCCAGTTTGACTTCAGGCATAACTAAAATAGCTTGTTTATTTTGACCATACTTATTATTGAAACGTTCAACAAAGTCTCGAGTCAATTCTAGATGTTGTTTCTGGTCATCGCCAACAGGGACTAAATTAGAATTGTAGAGAACGATATCAGCGACCATCAGCGGTGGATAGGTCAAAAGACCCGCACTTACGCCAACTCGACCATTTTTTTGTGATTTGTCTTTGAATTGAGTCATCCGCTCCAGCTCGCCAATAGCGGTATTGCATTGAACGATCCAAGCAGCCTCTGCGTGAGCAGAAACCTCAGATTGGATAAAAATAGTTGCTTTTTTGGGGTCTAATCCGATAGCTAAATATAAAGCAGCTAAGCTAAGAATTTGTTTTCTTAAAGTGATTGGATTTTGTGGAACAGTTATTGCGTGCTCGTCAACAATGCAAAAATAGCATTGATACTGATTTTGAAGATCAACAAATTGTTTCATTGCACCAATATAATTACCGATAGTGGGAATACCACTGGGCTGTATTCCTGAAAAAATGGTTTCCATACTTAAAGATCCTTCCTATTGCTTTGTTTTCTTTTATTATACTAAAAAAAATTAGAAATAACAGGAAACTTTCATGGAAATCAAAAAACTATGTGAAACCAGGAACTAAATATAACAGCAAATGAATGACTGTGTCATTATACCTAATTGATAAATAAATTGTGAATTTTCTTTGAAATATATGTAAAAAATGTTAGTATTGTCTATTTATCAAGTGATTGAGCATTCTGATGTAAGTGAAAGTTTTTTAAAATAATTTCAAAAAAGCACTAGAAATTTTCGGCTGTATCCTGTATAATAAGAAACATAAAGGAACAGTTACCATTACTGTTTCAAATTAAAGGCAATGTCTGCTTATGAAGGAGCGATGCACATGTTAACTTTATATACTTCGCCAAGTTGTACTTCTTGTCGTAAGGCAAGAGCGTGGTTGTATGATCATGATATCCCTTTTATAGAAAGAAATATCTTTTCGGAGCCGTTAAATATCTCCGAACTGAAAGCTATCTTACGAATGACGGAAGATGGAACCGAGGAAATCATTTCAACACGGTCAAAGGTTTTTCAAAAATTGGAAATGGATTTAGATGATTTGTCTTTACAAGATTTGTTAGATTTGGTTCAAAAGAATCCTGGCTTGCTGCGTCGGCCGATTATGATAGATGAAAAAAGATTACAAGTTGGTTTTAATGAAGATGAAATTCGGCGTTTCTTACCTAGAGATGTGCGGGCGCTGGAGTTAAGGCAAGCACAAATGATGGCTGGATTATAGAAGACCCGAAAAAAGCACCTCATTTTTAACAGATGAGGTGCTTTTTTCCATACTTTTTCCTTTACTTTTTAAGCTTTTCAGCTACAATGATTCTATAAGACAAAAGTGGTGGGAGCCACTTTATTAAAGTGAGGTGTTGCAACATGGATATGGAACGCATTAACGAAAATACGATTCGCGTATTGATTGGAAACGAAGATTTAGCGGCGCGAGGAATCACATTTTTAGATTTATTGGGAAATCACAAACAAATCGAAAGCTTTTTTTACAGTATTTTAGAAGAAGTTGATGTGGAAGAACAATTCCAAGAAACTGATGCGATCACTTTTCAAGTGTTGCCTAACCGTGATGGACTGGAACTATTTATTAGTAAAAATATTTCAATGGGTGATTCGATGGAATTTGGTGATTTTTCTGAGGGGAATACACCAGAAGGGTTTTCAGAATTTATGAAAAATCAAGTGTTGCGCACACAAGAAAAAAAAGAAGAAGTTGAAGAGGATGATGGTTCTGATGATACAACGATCGAAGTGATCATTCAGCTGGAAGATTTTGAAGGAATGATCCAGTTAGCGAAGGATGTTTATTTGCAAAATGCTCTTTCAAATTTGTATGTGATGAATCATCAGTACTATCTACATTTGATATTTTTCATGGAAGACTCCTCAGAAGAACAGGTAGAAAATGAGATTGCCCATTTATTAGAATACGGACGGGAAACTGGTATTTCATCCGATGTTTTGGGAGAATATGGAACCTTAGTCATGGAGAGAAGCGCCTTAGAATTGACTCGGAATTACTTTAAATAGTAAGAAAAAAATGAAAAACCGTTAAGCCAGTTTATTTTACTGGATTTAACGGTTTTTTTATTTTTTTTCGTAGCTTAATGATGAGGTGAGAAACAATGTATATAGGCAAGAATGAATTTGGAGAGACCGTTTCTCTTTTATTTCGAGAAACCAGTCAGATGACTCAATTACGTAGAGAAAAATGGTATTGTCCGGCATGCAAAGGAGAGCTGATTTTGAAAGCTGGAAGTAAAAAAGCGGCTCATTTTGCACATAAGCATCAATCAGATTGTAATAGCTTTTCAGAAGGAGAGACCAGTGAACATCTGCAAGGTAAAAAAAATATCGCGAAATGGTGTGAGGAACAAGAAATACCTTATCAAATAGAAGCCTATTTGCCAGAATTACAGCAGCGACCAGATTTATTGGTTGACGGAGTGATTGCGATTGAATTTCAATGCAGCGATTTATCAATAGATCGTTTAGAAGAGCGCACAAAAAAGTATTTGGAATATGGCTATCAGGTATTCTGGATAGTTGGGGAAAAATTTATTTTAAAAGAAAAACTGTCTTCACTACAATTAGGTTTTATTTATTTTTCACCAAGTCTGGGTTTTTATTTATGGCACTTGGACGTATGGAAGAAGCAATTGTTTCTTTATTATCATATTGAGACAGTTCATTTTGGCAGAAAACTGTATTTTTTAAAAAAAAGTTGGACGATTAAAGAATCGTTAAGGTCTATTTTTAATTTTCCTTTACAAAAAAAGCTTTGTTCTTCAAGAGAATTTAACGTGCTTAAAGCAAGCCTTCAATATCGCTTGTGGTTAAGAAAGGGATTGTATCACCGGGATACGGAACTGATCAAAGCTCAAAGGCGGCTCTATAACCAAGGCTGCTCTATCCAATTGCTTCCCTATGCTTTTTATATTCCGGTCACTTTTCCTTTCTATTTGAAGGGTTCGGAAATACTTTGGAAACAACTTTTTTGGCAAGTTCTAGAACAAAGCATTAATGCTGGTCGATCTTATTCTGCCGTCATTGCTGATTTTGTTAGAAAGGCTTATCAGAATGGATTGACTACACAAAAAATGCCCAATATTGATCCAAATTTTCTTTTGATTTTTTTTGTAAGAGAGTATGTCGATTTGCTTTTGAGCTATAACTGGCTCAATTACAAAAATCAAAAATTTGAAAACAGCATGGCGGTCAACTGGAAAGTAAATGCGGAAAAATATGATAGAAACTTTAAGAGCTTGTTCGAAGGATTGAAGCAATTGTCCACAACTCCAATAAAAAATATGATAAAATAAACTAGACTGGAATAAATATTGGGAGGAAATCATATGAGTCAAGCGCAGCAATTGCCATCACGAAGTGAATTGCCTCAAGAGTTGACTTGGGATCTAGAAAAAATTTTTGTAGATTTAGCTGCTTTCGATGAGGCTTATCAGGAGTTACAAACAAAATTGATAGAAGGCGAACAGTTTAAAGGCGCTTTAGGACAAAGTGCTGAGTAATTTCAAGGAGCGATTGAATTTATTCTATCAGTTTATCGCAAGCTGGAAGTACTTTATGTCTATGCTCACCAGAAAAATGATCAGGATACCACGAATACTTTTTATCAAGGAGTGTATAGCCGTGCGGGAAGTCTAGTTGCACAAGTCAGTGAAACGTTATCTTGGTTTGAACCCGAACTTTTGCATTTATCTGATCAAAAGCTAGCAAGTTATTTTATAGAAAAGCCTGATTTAGAAATATATAGACATTTTATTGATACGATTTTAAGCGCACGTCCACATGTTCTTTCTAGTTCAGAGGAAGCTCTGCTGGCAGGGGCCGGTGAAATTCTTGATACGGCAGCGAATACTTTTAGTCTTTTAAACAATTCCGATTTGAAATTTCCGATTGTAGAAAATGAAAAAGGCGAGAAAATCCAGCTGACGCATGGAATCTATGGACAACTCATGGAAAGTACTGATCGAAAGATTCGTAAAGGTGCTTTTGAGGGAATGTACAGTGTTTATTCTCAATTTAAGAACACTTTTGCAATGACTTTGTCTTCACATGTGAAAACACATAATTATCAGAGTAAAGTGAGAAGGTATCCTACCGCTAGAGAGGCGGCTCTTAGTAAAAACCATATTCCTGAGAGTGTGTATGACAATTTGATCGAGGTTGTCAGGAAAAATTTACCTTTACTTCATCGGTATGTTGCGTTGCGGAAGAAGTTGTTAAATGTAGATGAATTGCATATGTACGATATGTACACACCCATTTTAGGAGAAGCTCCGATAAAGTATACATATGCTGAAGCTAAAATAAAGGTTTTAGAAGCACTGGAACCGCTGGGTATAGAATATCTGTCTATTGTAGAGAAAGCTTTTGAGGACCGTTGGATCGACGTTATTGAGAATCAGGGGAAACGGAGCGGAGCTTATTCATCAGGTTGTTATGATACAGATCCTTATATTTTGCTGAACTGGCATGATAGCCTAGATCAGTTATATACACTAGTTCATGAAATGGGACATAGTGTTCATAGTTATTTTACTAGGCACGGTCAGCCTTATGTTTACGGCGATTATTCTATTTTTTTAGCAGAGATCGCTTCTACGACGAATGAAAATATTTTGACAGAGTATCTTTTAAAAACAGAAAAAGAACCGAAAGTGCGTGCTTTTGTTTTAAATCATTACTTAGATGGGTTTAAGGGCACGATCTTCAGACAGACACAGTTTGCAGAGTTCGAACATTTTATTCATTTAGAAGATGCCAAAGGGACGCCGCTGACTAGTGATTTTATCAATGACTATTATAGTGATTTAAACGCAGAATATTATGGACCGGAAGTCGTCCGGGATCCTGAGATCGCGCTAGAGTGGTCCCGTATCCCTCATTTTTATTCGAATTATTATGTTTACCAGTATGCTACTGGTTTTTCGGCTGCCTCGGCTTTGGCAGACAGAATTGTGGCAAAAGAGAATGGCGCTTTAGAACAATACTTAAATTATTTGAAATCCGGCAGCAGTGATTATCCTATTGAGGTAATGAAAAAGGCTGGAGTAGATATGACAGAAGCGGTTTATATCGAAGCCGCAATGGCCAGTTTTGAAAAACGTCTGGAACAATTAGAAGAACTAATAAGTGAATTGAAATAAAGTGAAAAAAATAAGCTTCTTCACATAAAATCATTGTCTGGTGAAGAGGCTTATTTTTTTTATTATAGTTTTAAATCAAGTGTAGCCGCTCTCGATGGATCCCGGTTTTTTGTTCATCAAAATGCAGTTGGCAACTGTCAGAATCAGTTTTAAAAAGATCCTCTATCACCTCAAGCGATGAACAATCCTCAACCAACACCCCAAAATCACGATTGCAGGAGTAGTTAAAGACCACCGCAGAAGGATGCATTTTTATCCCCATTTCATTTGCGATACGTTGATCAGAAGCGAAAGAATCCTTCACAAAGTCGGAAGCTCTGTCTAATTGGAACATATGCTCATCGGCTCCAATCGTTTGGATGATTTCTTGTACTAATTCTGGAGAATATTTTCTTTTATTTATAGCCACTGCTTCCTGTAATTTAAATAAAAAAATACGACCCATTCGATTTCCTTGAAGTTGCAGAGCTTTATAGTCAAGTGAAGCAGAATATATCGTTTCAAAAACATGATTATATTCTTGTTTTTTGTTCGATGTTTGCGCTTCTTGGTGCATCATCATTTGAACGGTTTGCAGATTTACAAGAGGAATGATCCTGAACTGTACTTTTTTCTTCTCTTTCGTGACCAGTTTTAAAATCTTCTTTTCTGCATCAAGGCAAATTCCACCTAATGGATTAATAAAAAGATAGACTTCAATCATGGTTTTTCCTCCGTTCCACTTTTTGTATTAAGAAAGACGCCTCTATGGTTCATGAGTAACTTTATCAGAAAATATGTGAAAAATGAAGTGATACGCTCAAAAATCCAGTTGAGTTCAAAGCGGCAAATTATAGAAGGTTTATCTTTACTGAGCTTATTTTCTATACGAAACAAAAAAGCAAGAGCAAGTTATCAGCCTCTTTTTTTGCACAAACTTAAAAATCAAACAGCTGGATTTGATATTAGGATATTTTCATCATTTTAAAGTTGAAAATTATTAAGTAAATCAGCAGTCGGTCAGTTTCTGGACGCTTTTCAGCATTCTTTGGACTTTATTTAAAGCAGGACGATGAGGAATATTTTGTGTGTTTAAAAAATCTTTAAAAATCCGTTCGCTTTGTGTAGATTCTGCAAATTCCATTTCTAATTCATAATCGTGTTCTTGTCCATACCAACTTTCATCCAGAACTAAAAGCGATTTATCCAACTGAATTTCTGCTCGTTCCGTCTTTAATTGTCCAATCATTTGGAGACTACTGAGATCGATCCTATAATCTTGCAATTTTTTTGCCACGGAGCCATCTTCTGGAATCTTTTTTTGCTGAATATACTCCAGGGCTTCTGCTTTTTTTAGTAGATCTGTGGTTTCTAGCAGTCCGCTTGCAGCGGGCGATTTCAGTGTTAACTCAGCGTTCTCAACTTTTATGCGAATACGCAATCCCATTTTTTGCTTTTTTAATTCACCGCTAGAAGTATCAAAATAACAATTTAGTTGTGAAAAAAAATGTTGCTTTGGTATCTGAAAATGCAGAATCAAAGAATGATACTCCGCTTGAGTTAATAAATTTTTATATTCGATCTCAATGGTTTCGGTCATTAGGTTCTCCTTATAGGATTTCTTCTCCTATTTGTTTTAGCCCTTTTTTCATGTTTCGTCAACTAATAACCGTGTAAAAGATTTTTTTCTTTGAGACTAAATTTTTTTTGAATGATCTGTACCGAATACTGGGTGTGAAAGTAACTTTTTTAGTTGAAGTATGATAAAATAAAGCTTGTGTGCAGCTGAAAAATATATAAAAAAATAAATAAAAGAGGAATTTTTATGATAGAGGACTGGAATCAATTTTTAATGCCCTATGAACAGGCTGTTAATGAACTGAAAGTGAAATTGCGTGGTATTCGCAAACAATTTCAAGAGAGCAATCAGCACACGTCTATTGAATTTGTGACTGGACGAGTGAAACCGATTGATAGTATTTTGACAAAAGCCAAAGCGAGAAACATTCCAGAAGATCGTATTGAGATAGAGATGCAGGATATTGCCGGATTGAGAATAATGTGTCAATTTGTCGATGATATTCATGAAGTGGTAAAAATGATCAGAACACGCAAGGATATGAACGTGGTCCAAGAAAGAGATTATATAACGAATAAGAAGCCAAGCGGTTATCGTTCCTATCACTTGGTGATCGAATACCCAGTTCAGTTGATAACTGGAGAAAAAATTATTTTTGTTGAAATTCAGATTCGAACACTATCAATGAATTTTTGGGCTACGATTGAACATTCGCTGAATTATAAATATCAGGGGGAGTTTCCTTCTGAGATCACACGACGATTAGAGAATGCGGCGGAAGCCGCATATCAATTAGATGAAGAGATGTCAAAAATCAGAGAAGAGATCCAGGAGGCGCAACATCTATTTTCTCATGGAAAAGGAAAAGATGAACGATTTCAAAAATATTTAAACAAATAATGTCCTAATAAATAGGATAAGAAAGTCAGGTAAAGGCAGATGAAGATCTCTGTTTTTCATAACCAGCAATCTACATCTATTCTGTTAGCGCGCGAACTGCGCAAAAAATTGCTTGCAGCCGGAAACTCGATCTGTGAGTCTGATCCAGAGTTAGTGGTGACTGTTGGCGGGGATGGCACACTGCTGGCCGCTTTTCATCGTTATGCCCATAAACTGAATGAGTTGCGTTTTGTGGGTGTGCATACCGGTCATCTTGGGTTTTATACGGATTGGCGTGATTACGAACTTGACGAATTGGTAGAGAGCTTATCAAATGATCAGGGGGAAAGCGTCAGTTATCCTTTGTTAGATATCAAAATAAGCTATCAGGATGTTTCTAGGGATACTCAACATTTTTTAGCTCTCAATGAGTCTACTATAAAGCGAATGAACAGTACGATGGTCACTGATGTTTATATCAAGGATGAGCTTTTTGAACGGTTTCGAGGAGATGGTTTGTCCATCTCTACACCGACCGGGTCAACCGCCTATAACAAAAGTGCTGGGGGCGCTGTTTTACATCCTAGGATCAATGCGCTGCAATTGACAGAGATCGCTTCTTTAAATAATAGAGTCTATCGAACTTTAGGTTCCCCATTGATCATTGCCAGCGATGAATGGATTCGAATTGAGATTTCTGAAGAGGATGAATATTTAGTCACAGTTGATCAATTGAATCTGCATCAATCTAATATTGCTGCGATCCAATATAAAATCGCAGCAGAAAGGATCCACTTTGCCAGCTATCGGCATACACATTTTTGGCGGCGTGTGAAAGACGCTTTTATTGGAGAATTATAACGAGAATTAGTCCAAAAATTCAAATAAAAAAACCTTAAGATCATTGTTAAAATGGCATTTTACTTTTTCTTATAAATAAATTTTGTGTGTATAAATTTGTTGATGGTGGAGGAAATCATGAAATTTTCTTGGATATATGAAAAGAACAGTTCGCAACCAATCAAGATTTTTTTAAAAGAGTGCGGCATTTCCAAAAAACTATTAGCGAAAATAAAATTTCAAGGTGGAAAAATTTTATTGAATGGGCAAATCCAAAATGTTTTATTCACTTTAAATAATCACGATTTGTTAGAAATCGTGATCCCTGACGAGATTGGCCATGACACCGTTGTTCCTATGGCAGAGCCCCTTGAGATCATTTTTGAAGATGAGCATTTTTTAATTGTGAACAAACCCGCTGGAGTGGCTTCTATTCCTTCTCAGTATCATCCGACAGCGACTATGGCGAATCGAGTGAAATATTATTATCAGAGCCAGAATTATATTGATCAAATCATTCACGTAGTTACTCGTCTGGATCGTGATACAACGGGATTGATGCTGTTTGCCAAACATGGTTTTGCCCACAGTCTTATGGATCAAAAATTGCGTAAGAAGCAAGTGATAAAAAAATATGTTGCTTTGGTGATTGATCAGGAGCATCATTTGAAGGCACACGACCAAATTGAGCTGCCTATTGCGCGCGACACCAACTCTTTGGTTAGACGAACGGTTTCAAATGCCGGGAAATCCGCCAAAACAGAATATTGGATGAAAAAAACTTTTTCTTCTTTTGCAGCAGTCGAAATCCAACTGCATACAGGGCGGACCCACCAGATCCGAGTCCACTTTTCAGCGATTGGCTGTCCCTTGTTAGGAGATGATCTATACGGAGGAAGTATGGAGATGGGGATCAAAAGGCAAGCGCTCCATTGCAGCCAGCTGCGTTTTATTCATCCTTTTACAGGAGAAAATTGTTTTTTTGAACAAGCACTGCCTTGTGACATGGCTGAGATCATTCAAAGACATTCTAAAGAGTAGATATTTAGTACAAGTATATAAAAAGAATAGGTGGGAAGCGCATTGAGTGATAATCAAAATGAAACAGAAGTTCGATTTGAGCTACTACACAAACACCTTGAAACCGAAAAAATGACTGAATTTCGTGAAGAGTTTTTAGATTTGCATATCTATGACCAAGGACAGTTCTATCAAGAATTACAGCCGCAAGAGCGTCAAAGGCTATATACTTATTTGTCACCAAAGGAAATGGCGGATATGTTTGATGTTATTGAAGAAGATAATGAAAATATCCAAGAGTATTTAAATGAAATGCGTCCGCATTATGTAGCGGATATGCTTGCGGAAATGTATACAGATAATGCAGTGGATATTTTGAACCAACTGGGAAAAACAGAAGTTGCTAAATATTTAAGTTTCATGCTGAACGAAAGTGTTGCCGAAATCAGAGAATTGCTTCATTATGAGGATGATACTGCGGGAGCTATCATGACCACCGAGTATGTTTCTATTGTGGCAAATCAAACGGTTCGCTCCGCTATGTATCTCTTGAAAAAGCAAGCGGCGGTAGCAGAAACGATTTATTATATTTACGTCATAGACAATGAAGAGCGTTTGGTTGGAGTCATTTCACTGCGGGATATCATTGTTAATGAAGATGATGCAATGATATCGGAAATAATGAGTGAGCGAGTTTTGGCAGTTAAGGTAGGCGATGATCAGGAAGATGTTGCTAAAACGATTCGAGATTACGATTTTCTGGCAGTCCCAGTAACTGATTATGAGGATCGTCTGATTGGGATCGTTACAGTCGATGATATAATTGATGTCATCGATGACGAAGCGGCCAGTGATTATTCCGGGTTGGCAGGAGTTGATGTAGAAGAGGTGAGCGAAAATCCTATTAAGTCCGCTTCAAAAAGGCTTCCTTGGTTGATCACCTTGCTATTTTTAGGAATGTCTACTGCTACTTTGATCTCTCGATATGAGGCTCTGGTAAGTGAGGCCAGCATTCTTGCCGTTTTTATTTCACTAATAACCGGAACAGCCGGAAATGCTGGTACACAGTCTTTAGCGGTCGCCGTTCGTCGATTAGCTATCCAAGATGACACAGAAAAAAATTTTTTTCGTTTGATTTTAAGTGAGATATTGACCGGACTTGTGACCGGGATCGTCACGGGGGGAACCGTGATGTTGATCGTAGGTATTTGGAAAAATAATTTTATGCTGGGATTTGTAATTGGGATGGCCATGCTCTGTGCTATCACGGTGGCAAATTTGGCTGGCAGTCTGATCCCTATGGTGATGGACAAAATCGGGTTTGATCCTGCTGTGGCAAGCGGCCCGTTTATCACAACCTTAAGTGATTTGACAAGTGTGGTCATTTATTTTAATATTGCGAGTCTTTTTATGGAGTATTTTGTGGGCAAATAAAAAAATCAATCTTAAAAGCAGATTAGCAAGAGCTTTCCAGATTGATTTTTTTTCTATTGATGAATAAGAGACTGGACTTTTTATAGGGAAATGACTTTTGTTCCATGGACTTCATGGACATTCAGAGTTTTAGCTACGTCAACTGCATTTTCATCAGTGATTCCTCCGCCAGGCAGAATAGTCAAGTGGCCTTGAGCTTGTTGAATATATTTTTTTAGCCGGGCATAGTGAGTTGTGATCGGTTCATCGATAGGACCGCCATGAGTCAGGATCCTTGTAACTCCCTGTTCTGCCAGCCAATCGATCATTTTTAGAGATTCCTCTTCATTGACTAAAGCATCAAAGGCCATGTGGAAAGTGATTTGCACTCCTTCAGCTAGTTCACAAAAGTGAGTTGTTGCCTCTTTGTCGACTTGCAAATGATCTGTTAGCAAACCGAAAACAACGCCGTCTACCCCGAGTCTTTTTGCTTCAAGCAAATCTGTCTGCATAATTTTCATTTCGGTATCATTATAATTGAAATTACCGCCACGGGGTCTGATCATAGTCATAACAGGAATTTCACGTTCATGACAATAAGCAACAGCTTCCGCGATCACACCATAACTGGGTGTTGTGCCGCCGACAGCCAGATTATCACAAAGTTCAATTCTCTTTGCACCATTTTGGATTGCTTGCGGGATATAAGTGAAATTTTCACTACAAAATTCTTTGATCAGCATTTTTTTGAGCTCCTTGTCTTTTTGTGCAGCAAAACTCAATATCAGTTTAACATAGTTTAACTCACAGAAGGGGTTAAATTATGTTGTGATAATTATGATTTTGCATCCAAGATCATTTTTTATCTGAAGGGCACAGAAATGTGATAAAATATTTAAAGGAGTGAGAGATACAATGCTAAAAAAAAAGATAGAAATGAGTGCAGATTTTTTAAGACATGAATTGCCTTGGTTTCGCTGCCCTGTGTGTCACCAAAATTTTCAATCGGTAGTTCAGAACCAGCTGATCTGCAAGGAAAAACATCATTATGATCTATCCAGGAAAGGCACTGTCTATTTTTTGACTCACAGCATTGCCTCTGCTTATGATCAAGAAATGCTGCTTCATCGAAGAAATATGATTCGAACTGGATTGTATCAAGAGATGATAACTAAAACGGTAACAAGGTTAAAGCAGTTTCAAAAAAAGGAATATCCGCGCTTGATTGATGTCGGCTGTGGGGAGGGAAGCTTTTTAAAGATGGTCGAAACCGCGGGGATTTTTGGGAAAAAAGTAGGTTTTGACCTTTCAAAAGATGGAATTGAAATGGCTACAATGCAGGATACATCGGCTTTTTGGTGTGTAGCAGATTTGACTGATCTGCCCTTTCAAAACCAGTCGACAGATATTGTGCTGAATATTTTCTCGCCGTCTTCTTATCAAGAATTCCATCGGGTTTTAAAGAAAGACGGGTATGTGGTCAAAATTGTCCCGGAAAGTGACTATTTACAAGAATTACGGGCTATTTTTTACGCTTCACGCCAGGATCGTCAAAATTACTCTAATGAAAAAGTTGTACAAAATTTTTCAAAGCATCTAGATCTTGTGTATCAAGAAAGAATGACTTATTCATTTCCAGTGACTAGAGAACATCAATCCGATCTTTTGAAGATGTCGCCTCTGCATTGGGGGGCAAGCGAAGAGGCAAAGCTTGCGGCTAGCCTGGAACTCATTCCAGAGATCACAGTGGATGTGGAAATGATGATCGGTCAAAGGAAACAATAATAAAGGGAGTGCTCTAAATATGGGAAAACAAACGAAGAAAGAACTAGTAGAACAGGGCTATCGGATCTATGCCGGTCAAGAGCTGGATGTTTATTTCAATTTATCGATGTGTCAACATTCTGCACACTGTTTGAAGAGTGATCATGCGGTATTTGACACTAAGCGCAAGCCGTGGATCGTTACAGATAATGCCTCTGGAGAAACGGTCACAAAAATTATTGACGGTTGCCCCAGTGGAGCCCTACAATATCTTTGGAAAGAGGAATATTAATGGAAATAAAAGAAGAAAAAAATCGTTTTGTTTTATATAATGAACAAAAACAAGAGATCGGAGAGATCACTTTTTCTCTTGCAGGTGAAGAACTAATCATTATTGACCATACTTATGTAGATGATGCTTATCGCGGACAAGGAGCGGCAGCTAAGCTTGTTTTGGCAGTGGTCGAGAAAATGCGCCTCGAGCATAAGGAGATCATTCCGCTGTGTCCGTTTGCCAAAAAAGAGTTTGAGCAAAAAAAAGAATATCAAGATGTTTGGCATCACTAAAATAGTTATATAATTTCTATCTTGTAAAAATGAGATAACACAAATTAAAGAATTACAGAGGTTGCAAAGACAACTCAGTCTAAAGAAAAGGCTTTCAGCAAAGAAGTTTGATTTTATTGTGAATGATTCATGAAAAAGTATTGCAAAATGAGATAGTGGGTGTTATAGTAAACACAAGTTAGCTTTTCGTTGGTTTTTATCAGATTCCTGTTCTGATAAAAGTTAGTGAAAAGAGGCTTTACCAACGTAGCGACTCGCAGTGATAGACACCGAGACGATACGTTTTTTTTTATGCTTTTTTCAAAAATAATGAATAAAAAATAATAACAATTAATGAAATGAAGGAAAAAATGAATGCCAAATCACATTATTTTATTTGAACCACAAATACCGGCAAATACTGGAAATATTGCTAGGACCTGTGCCGCGACCAACACGCCTTTACATTTGATCGAGCCGCTAGGTTTTTCGACTGATTACAAGCACTTAAAACGCGCCGGATTAGATTATTGGAATGCGGTAACGATAAGCTATCATAAAAGTATGACTGCTTTTTTGGACCAGCTGCCCCAGGGATCTCAGTTGCATTTAATTACTAAGTTTGCTAATCGAACTTATACAGAAATCGATTATAAGAATGGCTTGGATCACTATTTTTTATTTGGAAAAGAAACAACCGGGTTGCCAGAAACATTTATGCGAGAAAGAGAATCACAATGTTTGCGTATTCCAATGAACGATACTCATGTTCGTTCTTTGAATTTGTCTAATACTGTGGCATTGGTTATTTATGAAGCTTTACGACAACAAAATTTTCCAAACTTGGATTTGACCCATCACTATCCTCATGATAAATTAGACTAATAGATAGATATTGGCTGCTTTATAGCAGTTGATTCGGGGGTCTTCAGCAAAAAAGGGGAAATGGGGAAATTTAATGGACTTGTATTTTACACGCCATGGTAAAACAAAATGGAATCAAGAAATGCGATTTCAAGGGAAAGACGGGGATTCTCCTTTGTTAGCAGAAAGCTATAAAGAAATAGCCTTACTTGGTCAGCGTTTAAAAACGATTCCCTTTGAAAGAGTTTATAGTAGTCCATCAAAGCGGGCAAGTGCCACAGCCAAGGGAATAGTTGCTGAATGGACTCATCCGGTAGAGATCATTTATGATGAAAATTTGCGTGAAATAGGATTAGGAGATCTTGAAGGTACTGAAATTTCTGAAGCTCGTGAAAAATATGGAAATGATCTTGAAGCGATGCGATTTGCTCCAAACGAATATCAGCCAGAACGATTCAATGGAGAAAGTTTTGAGGAGATGATCCAGCGAACTTCAAAGGCTGTTTTGGCAGGAGTTTATCAGGCGAAGCAGGGACCGCTTCTTTTTGTTGGTCATGGAGCGTCTCTAACAGCAACGATACAGAGCTTATCTGGTCAGCCTTTGGAAGATACTCGAAAAATGGGGGGACTATCCAACAGCAGTTTATCAATTCTAAAAACTGAAAGTTTAGACCTTAAGCCTCCCTATAAATTGGTTTTATGGAATGATCAACAGCATTTGAAGCGGCATTAATTAGCAAGTTACTCAAAATAATTTGGAAAGAAGGCAAGGAAATGGGAATAGATTCATTGTTTCAAGATATAGACCAAGTGGAAACTGCCTATATAGTTGGACAAGTAAAAGCCATTTTCTTTGAAAATCCAGCTAATTTTTACAAAGTTTTACTTGTTCAAGTGAATGGAACGAATACAGAATATAAGGAAAAGGAAATTGTCATGACGGGCAGTTTCGGTCAAATACAAGAGGAAGAGATTTATCGTTTTACAGGTCGATTTGTTGACCATCCCCGCTACGGGAGACAATTTGAGGTAACTAGCTACCAGCAGGAAAGGCCTACCTCAGCCAGTGGAGTCGTGGCTTATTTGTCGAGTGAGAAATTCAAAGGGATAGGGAAAAGAACGGCTGAAAAAATCGTGGCAGCTTTTGGTGAAGATGCGATCGACCATATTTTAGCAGATCCCAGCTGTTTAGAAGAAATTGATGGATTGAATGCCAAAAAAAGACAAACGATCGTTGAAACCATCCGTTTAAACCATGGCATGGAACAAGTGATTGTTGGATTGAACCGTTATGGTTTTGGAAACCAGCTTTCTTTTGCGATTTATCAAATGTATAAAAATGAAGCATTGGAGATCATTACAGAAAATCCATATCAATTGGTAGAAGATATTGAAGGAATCGGATTTAAAAAAGCCGATGCGATCGCGGAGCAATTAGGGTATGCTGCAGACTCTGAAAAAAGAATTCGGGCGGCGGTCCTTCATGAGTTGATTACAGGCTGCCTAAGCTCTGGAGATACTTACATAGAAGCAGAAAAATTATTGGGAGCTACACTTAGAACTTTGGAAAGCAGTCGTCCTTTTGAGATCGATCCCCAAAAAATCGCCAGTGAAATCATTCATTTGGTTGAGGAGGGAAAAATCAATCAAGAAAAAACACGAATTTATGACAATTCTTTGTACTTTGCTGAATGGGGGATCGGAAACTCGATCCAGAGGCTATTACAACGAAAAAAAGAGATCAAGTATAAAGAGGCGGATATCAAAAAAAATATTCAGCTTTTAGAAAAAAAATTGGGAATCAATTATGGCAAATCACAACAGGAAGCGATCCAAGCAGCTATAAGAGCCCCGCTGTTTATCTTAACGGGCGGACCCGGGACAGGTAAAACTACGGTTATTAACGGGATCGTTTCTTTGTTTGCAGAATTGAATGGCTTATCACTTGATCCAACAGAATATAAGGAAAGCATTTTTCCGGTGCTTCTTGCTGCACCAACAGGCAGGGCCGCAAAAAGGATGAATGAAGCTACAGGGTTGCCGGCTAGTACGATCCACCGACTTTTAGGTTTGACTGGACGCGAGAAAAATGTCAATATTTCGGCTAATGAACTTGAAGGCGGTTTGCTCATTGTGGATGAGATGTCTATGGTGGACACGTGGCTTGCTAATACATTATTAAAGGCCATTCCGACTAATATGCAAGTGATTTTTGTGGGAGATAAAGACCAATTGCCTTCAGTTGGACCAGGTCAAGTCTTGCATGATTTGCTCGGAGTTGCAGAAATACCCAAGAGAGAATTAACAGAAATCTATCGTCAAGGGGTTGGTTCCAGTATCATTTCACTGGCACACCAAATCAAGGCCGGGAGATTGCCGGCCGACTTTACAAAAAATCAGGCGGACCGATCTTTTTTTCGATGTGATGCGTATCATGTGGAGAACTTGATCAAACAAGTCATTTTAAAAGCCAAAGCCAAGGGATTTACGCCACAAGATATTCAGGTGCTGGCGCCAATGTATCGTGGTAGTGCCGGGATCGATGCATTAAACAAGATGTTACAAGAAGTATTTAATGGCGATCCAGATCGTTCGCGAAAAGAAGTTCATTGGAATGATAAGGTCTATCGCATTGGAGATAAAGTTTTGCAGTTATTGAACAACCCCGAGTCAAATGTTTTTAATGGAGATATGGGAGAGATCACAGGAATTATTTTAGCAAAGGAGTCGGAGGATAAAACCGACGAATTGGTTATCGCTTTTGATGGAGGGGAAGTGACCTATAAGCGGAATGAGTGGAATAAGATCACACTTTCCTATTGCTGTTCGATCCACAAGTCTCAAGGAAGTGAATTTAAAATGGTTATTTTACCCATGGTCCATCAATATCAGCGGATGCTTCAGCGCAACCTCTTATATACTGCGGTCACTCGTAGTAAAGAAATTTTGATATTACTGGGTGAACCACAAGCTTTTGGAGATTGTGTCGTTAATGAATCAGTCAACCGGCACACTTCTTTACCGGAAAGAATCATTTCTGCAGAAAGAATGCCGCTTGATACACGATTGAAATTAGAAGCTTTTGAAAATACAACAGGCGCGGAAATTTTTGATTCTGGATCTAGCTGCCTATGGTATGTATACGAATAAGGGTAATTTGTTACCTAACAAACTTATCGCAATCATAACGACATCAGTCAATGTAAATAAATAGAAGTACAAATATAATGCATTAAACCCATGAATGTATGCGTGTGATATATATGTACACGCTAAGGTAAATATAAGGTTCGACAAACGACAAATCACCCCTCATATAAACCAAGACTTAATTATTTTGTGACTATGGCAATGTCGGTGACTCACTATATGTTCCGTAAAATCATAATAGGAAATAAATTTTCCATAAAGAAAATAAGCGATACGTATAAAACATGTGCAGCATTTAAAAAATGTACGCTCCGTTCTGAAAATGTTTCTTTATGAATGTAA
>JAATEZ010000098.1 GCA_015655485.1 Lactobacillales bacterium
AGAACATTCTTTCATTTTATGATTCAGAATGGCTTCGCCTGAAAACATAATTTTTTTCACACATTATTTTAATTTTAATAATGTGTCTGCAAAAGGAGTTTTATTATGACTATTGAACTTGGGCTGAAAGGCCGTTCCGAAACCGTGGTTACCAATCAAAATACCGCCGATGCCGTTGGCTCCGGTCTGGTGCCTGTGTTTGCTACCCCATTTATGATCGCACTGATGGAAAACGCCGCCTGCACCGCTCTGGTGCCCTATTTGGAAGCGGGGCAGGGCTCTGTGGGAACAAAGCTTAACATTACCCACGATTCCGCCACACCCATCGGACTGAAGGTCTGGGCGGAAGCTGAGGTCACCGCAGTCAACGGCAAACAGATTATCTTCAGCGTCAATGCATTTGACGAAAAAGGTCCCATCGGCGGCGGCACCCATGAGCGTTTCATCATCACGGTTGATCGCTTCATGGAAAAAACCGCAAAAAAAGCGGAAGCTTAAAAAAATTCTGCCTGAAATTGAACAATTAAGACAACTGAGTGAATTATTCGATACTTTGCTCGATGAAATCTCAGGAGAGTAAAAAATCGATGCTGGATCAACTTTTCTCAGAGATAGGTCTGTCTTCAAAAAAGAAAGGAGTTTTAGATATGAACACTGAAACACAAAAAACGATTGACGACTATTCCAATTTTAAAACGGCTAGTTCAAACAAGACCGCTATGATCCGCATTCACATTGGAAAAGCTATTTTTCCAAAAAAAACTTATCAAAAAACGAATGGGATCCTGATGTTTGAAGATACGTCTTTGAAATTCATAGACGCCACAACGAGTAAACTTTTATTATCTATAGATTTAAATAGTCTGGATAAAATTGAAATAGGTCGCGCCAAAACATTTCTGGGAGATGCTTCTGGGCTTTTGGCTGCGACGCTTTTAATTATCAGATTTTCAGGACTACAAAATAATGGATAAAAAAATAAGAATACGGACTATACAAACAAGTGACGCTAAAAAATTTCTAAATATGCAGATTCAGCTAGATCAGGAAACAGAATATATGCTGCTGAAACCAGAAGAAAGAAACCAAAGTTTGATTGAAACAGAAAAAATGATTGCTGATGTTTTAGCTGAAAACAATCTTTTTTTAATTGCCCTGTCGGATGATCAAAAATTGCTCGGCTATTTAAGCGCTGAACGCTCCGGCTATAAAAAAATCAAACATGTTGCCTATATCGTTATTGGAATTTTGATTGAAGGCCGCAGTCAAGGAATCGGTACCCGTTTTTTTAATTTATTAGATATTTGGGCTAAAGAAAATCGTATAGTGCGTTTAGAGCTAACTGTGATGACCAGGAATCAGCCAGCAATCACTCTATATAAAAAGGCCGGCTTTGTCATTGAAGGAACCAGAAAAAAAGCTATCTTTCAAGATAATCATTTTTTTGATGAGTACTATATGGCAAAAATTTTCCAACAGCCAGATATTCATGTAAAAAAATGAATGACAAAATCAAGCATAACAAAGACGTCTGCTACTAAAAAAACATTCGAACAACCACTAAGCACGGGTCAAACAATAATTAGTCGATTATTAAATTCATTTTTATACAATAGCATTTAATTATTGATCGTTGTGTGCTCTTAATGCATAAAAAATGGAGACGACATCCACAACTTCTTGTAATAAGGCTCCAATTAAGGTTGGAATGCCCCCAAAACTCGCTGCAAGCATTAAACATATACAAATAAAAATACCTATAAAAACCGCTTCTTGAGCGATCCTCATCGTTCTTTTTGCTATATTGATCGAATCACTGACTTTACTCAGATCATCTTTTAATATCACCACATCAGCTGATTCGCTGGCTGCTGTTGAACCATGTGCCGACATTGCGATCCCAATGTCGGCAGCCATCAAAGCGGGAGCATCGTTGACTCCATCACCAACCATGATGACCGGCCGATCAGCAATAGACAATTTTTTCAAAAAATTGATTTTATCTTTTGGCAGGCAGCCCGACTGCACATTCGTGATCCCTACTTTTTTAGCGATCTCCTCCGCAATCGTTTTTTTATCTCCAGTTACCATCATTATCTGATCTATAGACATTGCTTTAATACTAGCAATTGTTTGCTCAGCTTCTGGTCTGATGACATCGGAAAATGTTATATACCCGGCATATTGATCCTCTACTGAAATAAAAATCGCAGTTTGATCTATTTCATTCATTGAGGCTTCCATGTTCACGAAGCCGGCTTTGCCTACTTTAACTCGTTTCTCTGCGCTCAGAGCTTGAACTCC
>JAATEZ010000008.1 GCA_015655485.1 Lactobacillales bacterium
GTATACTTGGCTAGTCCTGAATTACCTGTAGTTGGATCTCCACTTCCTACTAAAAAATGAATATTGGGTCCATACATTTTTAATTGCTGAGGAACTTTTAAGATCCGGCTTGTTTTTGAACCGTCTCCTGTGTTTTCCGTAAATACAACCTGTTGTTGCTGATCCGCGGCTTCTATTGTGACATAAGTGGATTTTCGCCATATGATCGTTGCCTGCTGCGTCTCTTGAAAACTTTTCTCAAAACTTGCAAAAAAACGTGTCACCTCTGTTTGTTTTTGCCAAGTTACCACACTTAATGTAGGCAATAAACAAAAGAAACTTAAAACACCCAAAACAATCAAAACTTCAATTAAAGTAAACCCATCGTATTTATTTTTACTCATTCGACCGTAATGCCATACTTTTCTGCTCGATCGACCTGTTTTTCAGTCAAATACCCTTTTGCTTCCAGATCCGTATAGGTGACGACTCCATCCCCTTCGTTGATCTTATACATTTCAGATTGTGTTTCTACCACTTTTTCAAGTGCATCTTTACCTTTTTCATCCACTTCTTTTTTTCGCTCTGCTAAATTCGGAACAAATAACAAAATCAGTACACTGATCACAAGAAGCACCAGCATCATTTCTAAAAGTGTGAATCCGGAAAACTTTTGATTTTTTTTCTTACTCAAAATATCCCCTCCATTTCTGTATAGATTGGTAAAAGAATCGCGGCATAAGTACAAATTATCAATGCAGCTACAAACAGAAAAATAACAGGTTGTACCCACAATAACCACTTCTCTGTTTTATTCATTAAATCTTCCCAGCATAAATTTCCATAAATCATCAACTCATCTCCTAAGCTGCCCTGGGCTTCCCCTTTTTCAATCACTACCTGCATATTTTTTTCAAAAAATGTAAATGGCTCTAATTGTTGATACAGAGGGATCCCCGCTTCTAAACCTTTTTCAAATACAACCGCCAGTTCAATCATCAAAGGAGTACTGCCATTATCAGACATGATTGCAATAATTTTTTTCACTTCCAGTCCTTGTTTAAATAATCTTCCCCATTCACGACAAAAAAATGAAGTACAATAGCAGCGGTAAATAGTTTTTACAAAGGGTATTTTCATATATAATTTGCTCTTTACCAGCTCTGATTTTTTTCTTACTGCCAACCAGGTGATCAACCAGCCGACTAGTCCGGCTATGACCACTCCAAAAGAGAATTTAGGAAATATTTTTACAAGTAAAGTTCCTAAATTTTGATTCAATTTCTCTCCATAGATACTTTCCATTTGTGGTAAAAGATAATAATTCAAGCTTAAGAGCATAAAAAAAAGAAAACATAACAATAATATGGGATAGCTAAGTACCTTCACCAAAGCGACTTTTTGATTTTCTTTGTCAGACAGATATTTATAAATGTTTTTGAATACTCCATTCATATCTCCATGGGTCTGTGCCAAATGAATTTGTGCTACCACATTTATGGAAAATCCTACTGACTGAAATCCTTGATACAAAGGTTCTCCCTTGGTCAAACTGCTTTGTATCTTATTCACAGCCCATTGTTCTTTATTTTTAATTTTTTTTATGAAAATCAAGCTGTTTTTTAATGTAAAACCGTGATTCAATAAGTCGCTTATCAGTTTTATTAATTCTAGCTGCTGTTTATTTGAAAGCTTCTTAGTTGATTGCTTCAGCAAGATAGGTTTCTTTAGTGATATAACCATAGCACCATACCTTTCTTAATAATTTTGACCAATTTGATTTTATTTGTTCCTGATTAGAAAATGGTCCAGCATAGATATCATACAAAACCGCCTGCTTCTTCTCTAATAAAATATGATCACAAATCGGGCTGCATCGAGTCTCTCCGCATAAAGGACAGCGTACCGGTAATATCCGTTGATAGACAAGAGCGCATAAGACTTGTTTTAAATCTGATCGTGAAACGCCTAACTCAGCCAAACGCGCGATCACCCCTTCTATACTTGGCGCATGGACAGTGGAAAAGACAGTATGGCCTGTCAAAGCTCCTCTAACGACCGCTGCAGCCGTTTGTTCATCTCGGATTTCTCCGACTATCAGTATGTCTGGCCGGTGTCTTAAACTGACTTGCACTAAGGAATCATAAGTTATCTGGATCTTTTCATTGGTTTGCAGCTGCAAAAATAAATTTTCTTCTATTTCAACCGGATCTTCGATCGTGATTACTTGTTTATTTTTTAAAGCTTCCTTTTTCGCCAATTTATACATTGTTGTCGTTTTTCCAGAACCTATCGGGCCACTAAACAAATAAAGTCCTCTCTTTTTCATCAAATGCTCCAGATCTCTTTGCTGATATGGCAAAAAATAATTCAAAGATTTTTCCCCTTGAAAATCATATAAAAAACGGATAACTATACTTTCTCTCTGCTGATGATCTGCTACTGTAGAAAAACGTAAACGAATGGACTGATCGTTTACGACCAGACTAGTCGAGCCAGCCTGTATTTTTCTCCTTTCTCCGACATCCATTTCGGCTAAATATTTGAAATATAGAATAATTTTTTCCGCATCTGCTGTCTTTAGCTCTCCCTGAATGATTTTCATCTGTTGCAAACGAAAAGAAAGCTGATAGTGATCAGCACACGGAAGAATATACAGGTCACTGGCCAGATACTTCAATCCGACAGACAATAAGTGATCGGTATAAGCTTTTACATCCATGCTTCATTCCTCCTTCGAATTAAATATACGTAATTTCTAGCAAAATAATTTTATTTTTTATAAAAAAAACTTTTCAGATATTAAAACTATCTGAAAAGTTTTTTTCTTTCTTATTCTATTGATCATTTTTTTTTGTGATTCTTTTTGACCCAAATCACAACAAAGCAAATCACTCCAGCAGTCAAAGCACCCGCACTATCCAAAACAACATCTTGGAAGAGTGGCGTCCTCCCACCAGTAAGCATCTGATGAAACTCATCAAGACCTGCATAGCCTGTTGCCGCAAGCCAAGCAATCAAAAGAGTCAAAAAATTATTATTCATTCGTTTACGCAATCCTAAAAACCAACTGCCGCCTAAAAGAAAATAGATGCCAAA
>JAATEZ010000392.1 GCA_015655485.1 Lactobacillales bacterium
CCGGATGCGCTGCAAAAGAAAGGCGGCTGGAGCAACAAAAAAGTTGCGGATGCGTTTGTCAGATATGCAAAGGTCTTATTTACGAGGCTGGGAGACCAGGTGAAATATTGGCTGACGATCAATGAACAAAATATGATGATCCTTCATGGGGCAGCGATCGGGACAGTCAATACGAAAGCAGTCGATATAAAAAAAGATTTGTATCAGCAAAATCATTATATGCTAGTCGCGCAGGCACAAGTGATGAAGCTTTGTCATGAAATGTGTCCGCAGGCTTTGATTGGTCCTGCACCAAACATTTCCGAGGTCTACCCGGCAACGGCTGATCCTAAAGATTTTATCGCAGCGCAAAATTTAAATGCAATCAGAAACTGGTTGTATTTGGATATGGCTGTTTATGGACGTTACAATCCAATTGCTTGGTCTTATTTAGAAGATCGCGGCTGGCAGCCTGAAATAGAACCAGGAGATATGGCGCTTCTTAAAGCTGGGAAACCCGATTTCATCGCTTTTAATTATTATAATACTTCCACCGCGGCCTATAGTTCTTTGAACGATGAAGTCGTCGGACCAACAGATGGGGATCAACAAATTGAATTAGGAGAAAAGGGCGTATACAAAGCGGTCTATAATCCTTATCTGAAACGGACGAGCTTCAACTGGGAAATCGATCACGTCGGCTTTAGAGCTACTTTGAGAAGTGTCTATGAACGCTATGCTTTACCAATTATCATTACGGAAGACGGGCTGGGCGAATTTGACCAATTAGAAAAAGACGGAACGGTCCATGATTCTTATCGGATCGATTATCTTAGCGGTGAAATCAGTGAGATGAAACTGGCTCTGGCGGATGGAATCAAAGTTTTTGGCTTCTGTCCCTGGTCTGCAATCGATTTGGTAAGTACACATTCAGGCTTTAAGAAACGCTATGGCTTTATTTATGTCGATCGAGATGAGTATGATTTGAAAGAATTGAAGCGGATCAAAAAAGACAGCTTTTTCTGGTATCAACAAGTGATAAAAAGTAACGGAGAAAATTTATAGCCTATGAAAATGAAAAATGAAGTCATGCTTATTACGTACGCAGACAGTTTAGGCGAGAACTTAAAGGATTTGCAGACGGTTTTGGCAGCTTATCTGGCAGAGGTTATCGGGGGCGTTCATCTTTTGCCCTTCTTTCCTTCCACCGGCGACCGGGGTTTTGCGCCGAGTGATTATACCATTGTAGATTCTCAGTTTGGCGACTGGTCAGATATTGAACACTTGGGTGAAAAATATTATCTCATGTTTGATTTTATGATCAATCATATATCCAGAGAATCCCGATTTTTTCAGGATTTTAAGGCAAAACACGATAACTCTGAATATAAAGATATGTTTATCCAGATCGCAAAATTTTTCCCTGAAAATCGCCCAACGGAGCAAGATATCGACTTGATTTATAAACGTAAAGACAAAGCTCCTTTTCAGGAAGTTCCTTTTACCGATGGCACAAGGGGAGAAGTCTGGAATACATTTGGTGAAGAACAGATCGATTTAGATGTGACTAAAGAAATCACCAAACGATTTATTCGGGAAACAATCAAAGATATGGCTCAACATGGTTGTTCACTGATTCGCCTGGATGCTTTTGCCTATGCGATCAAAAAAATCGATACCAATGATTTCTTTGTCGAACCAGATATTTGGGAATTGTTGGATGAAGTACGTCGGGAAGCCAATAAGTATGAAGTGGCTTTGTTGCCGGAGATCCATGAACATTATTCGATCCAAATGAAGATCGCTAAGCATGATTATTTTGTTTATGACTTTGCTTTGCCAATGCTGACACTTTATTCGCTCTACAGCGGAAAAGCGGGTCGTTTGGCGGATTGGTTAAAAATCGCTCCTATGAAACAATTTACAACACTGGATACTCATGACGGTATCGGGGTCGTTGATGCCAAAGATTTATTGACCGATGAAGAATTGCGATACACATCGGAAGAACTCTATAAAATCGGTGCTAATGTTAAGAAAGTCTATTCTTCAGAAAATTATAATAATCTGGATATTTATCAAATCAATAGTACTTATTACAGTGCATTAGGCGACGATGATGACAGCTACTTATTAGCGCGAGCACTGCAGTGCTTCGCTCCAGGAATCCCTCAAATATATTATGTTGGTCTGCTCGCCGGCAAGAATGATATTGAATTACTGGAAACGACCAAAGAAGGCCGTAATATTAATCGTCATTATTACCAACTAGACGAAATCAAGCAAGAAGTGCAAAGGCCTGTCGTTCAAAAACTATTTACACTATTGAAAATCAGAAATAGATCTGCTGCTTTTGATTTAGAAGGGACGATCCATGTCGAAACCCCTTCTGAATCAGAAATAACGATCAAAAGATCCAATAAAATGGGAGACAGTGTCATCGAGCTCCACGCGAATCTTAAAAATAAAGCATTTGAAATCGTAGAAAATGGTCAGAAAATAGAATTTTGATTTTAAATGAAAAAATCACTTCAAAAACCGTATCAGGGGAAAAAGATACGGTTTTTTTGTCCAACATAATACAGTATTTAAGACTGGGTAGATTTTTTATTGAAAAAAATTAGGCATGCTCCAAATTAAATAAGATTTGTACAAATTCTGCATAATTTTTTGCGGCACAGAGATGTGCGACATGACTGTGTTCCGTTAGTATAGTAGACAAATTATCAAATACTTCTCTAAAAAGTTTTCGGTCATCTTTGCTGATCGTTAGCAATACGACTAATTTGACTGTTGTCTTTTCCCAAACGATTCCAGCATGGGCAAGCAAAACAAACATTCCGGTCTTTTTTGCTTCCATTTTGATTGCATGCGGTATGGCTGCTGCTTCAAAAGCAGTAGAGGACATGTTTTCCCGTTCAATAACACTAGGAAAAAAATCATTATCTACATAGCCGTCTTTCTGCATGATAGAACAAATATGTTGCAGAACCTTTATTTTAGTGTTTAAGCGAGTATTTTTTTCAAAATGATTTTCATTTAAAATGTGACGGATCTGTTCGTTAAACGTTTTTTTTCTTTTTAACTGTTTAATAGCCAATATTTTGCTGTTTATGTTTTCGCGATCTTTGTTTGAAAAGAACGGATGAATGACTGCGAACGGAGTAGCCGGGAGTTTGTTTAAAGGGATCGAGCGAATGATCAATTTTGTATTATCTGCAAAATAGATTGAAACTGCCCTATACTTTCGGCAGGATACTCGTGGATTTTCTTTTTTTGACCAGCGGTTTTTTCTAGGCGGGAAAATCGGTCCCGGGACGCTCATTTCCCTGGCTGCGACCGGACTGGGAACAACTATGCTGGGGAAGGGGTTAGAGTTGATTTTTCCAAAAAAAGTGACAGAAAAATCAAGCCCAATAACAGGGGAGCTGAATAAAAATTCAGAACAGCAACAGGCTGGCAGATAACCTTTGATTCAGAAAAAAGCTGCAGTGGTGAATGAGAAGATTTCTTATATTAAATAAAAATCAAGCAAATTAAAAAAGAGCGCTGCACTTAAAAAATCTGAGTGCAACGTTTTTTTATTTGAGGAGAGAATAAAAACGCAGAAATCAATCTGGTTCAATTTGAGCGAGCTGTTTTTCAAAGGTCCAGGTCGCCCCTCCGTCTTCAGATTTGAAAAGGCAGGAGAACATTTTGCCAATATCAATATCCCCGGTTTTGAGTAAGTTAAACTTAGTTTCGAGCACGTTGCTGCTTGCCTCAATCACTTCATTGGGCGTTTCGAAAATGTTCAAACCATCGGAGGAATAGCCCTCAGGTATATTGATCAAGGATTCATTAAAAGTACGGCTGTAGTCAGTGGTGTAATACAGTGTAGTTCGGGTCGCAATAAAGCCGGTGGATTGTGAGATAAAGCTGGCGTTTTGAATAGGCTGGCTGATGGAAGTCCCATCGTCTCGATTCCAAGTCTTGCCCTGATTGATGGTTGTATAGATCGAGATGCCTTCTGCCGACATTCCGCCAGGAGCAGAAAAAATTGCCACTCCGCTGCCATTTTTAAAAAAAGTGGCTTTACGATAACGGATACGTCCCAAGTTTTCATCGATGATATTTTTCCTCCAGGTTTTGCCGTTATTTGTTGAAGTCAGTAGATAAAAGGCTTCGTCATCTGAAGAGAAAATGAACCAGGAGAAATCAGCCGATACCTCATACGTTTTATCCATCCAATATCCTACCGGAACTTCGCCTGAGGTCAAAGTATAATCTCCACTTCGCAACCAATCGGATTTGATTGGAATAAAAGACCAATTTTTTCCTGAATCTGTGGTCATATAAAGCTCATTTGTTTCCTGATCCAGATACAAATCATTTACAATCTCCGTTTGATAAGTCGGAGCAGTCCCAGTTTGTTTGATGAGTCCATCCGTATTTTTTTGAGTAGTTTCAGAGGAGCTTTGCGTTTGTATGGCTCCTTCCTGCTTCAGTTCAGCACTTATCTCAGCAAGTGTTGCTGTTCTGGCGGCATAGTGATAGACACCCATGAAGCCCAGAAGGAAACAACAAACTAATGTGAGCAGGATTTTTTTATTCCAGCTAAGATTTTTTTTGATGGGATCCGCCACAGTCTCCGGTTCTTCGTGTAAGACAAAGATTTTAGTTAAATAAATGTCTAAAATCAAAGGCGTTTGACCGATCATGATGGGTTCGCCGTCGATCGTGGTAGTCAGCAATTGGCAAGTTTTTTTCTTTATAGCGATTTGTTTAGCAGTTTTTGAAGTAGAAAGATAATAATGATCGTCATCCTGCCTGACAGGGGAACGTTCAAGGAACTTTAAGGAATGATTTTCCAGCCAGTGATTAAATTGATACACCAAGGAAAAACGTTTGAGTAAAAAAATTGCCAGCACCAATAAAAAAATAAGACTGAAAAAGCAGCCGATCCCAAACGAAAGATGATAAAGATTCTTAAATCTGTCCAAGTAAACAAAATTCTGGACGGTATTTTTGAGGAAATGGTAAACCAAGGTGGCCAGACCAAAGAAAAAGGCCGCAGTTAAAGTGAAATAAATAAAACTAAGCACAAGTATCCGTTGATAGTTTTTTTTGTAGTGTTGAATAATTTCTTTTTTGGCGGAAAGTAATTCAATAATGAACAAATCAGTATTCATAAATTAATACCTTCTATTGCTTCAGAATAGATACAATTTTATCGTATCAATAGAAGTTTAAATAAGCAAGAGTGAAATAATTTTTTAAGTAAAAATTAGAATTGCTGATATCTCTTTGTGTCTAGTGCAAGAACAAAATCCTGAAAGACTGCGGGAAGAGTAAGGCTTAATTTTCCATAAAAAAAATTGAGGATTGTATTTATAAGCACTATAAAATATAGACTCCTATTTGTTTTTTTGGTTTGACTAGGGCTGTTTATTTTTTTGAATTCGTGGCATAATGTTTTTATTACTAATTATAATATTTCCCAAAAAATGAAAACGGGAACAAACGGAAACATCAGTGTCTTATTAGTGAGGAATTTGGTCAAGGCAACTCGGTTTTCGGTTCTAGAAATTGTCAGCATAAGATTTAGGTGATCTTTAATGAATCAGATGAACGCTTTCTTTTACACGCTGCTTAAAATAAGAAGGAGGGGATGAGGGAATATTATTGTCTCGATTGAACTGTTTCTCGATTTTTCAATAAATCATTATTAAAATCCGGGACAAGGATAATTTTTTAAAATGAAGGCAAGTACTCTGTTAATATATAAATCAGACAACACGTAATTTTGTCATTAATGTCACTGGATAGAGGGCTGCTAACTTCGATAAGCGGGTTTAGTAATTTTTTTCTGCTGCTGCATCCTGTTTCAGGAGGAATTATTGTCATAAATTTGAAGAATTGTATAAAAAATAGGGGTTGATTTGATCAAATTACTTTTATATTTTGCTTTTTTATACTATAATTTATAAAATGATTTTATATATAGATAATTCAGAATATAGCTAATTTTGAATCTATATATATAATTATAATAGTTAGACGTTTAGGAATAAAGCTTTGAAAAAAATGGGGGGTTTTTATGGGTATCAGTAAAAAGAATTTGAAAAAGCTAGTTTTCAGAACAGCTACTGCGGGTATTGTGTTATTCTCTTTGATCGCACTGTCTGCCTGTGGTTCAAGCAGTTCTAAAACTAAAGAAAAGGCAGCAAGTAATACAGTTATTATTGGAACTACGGATAAGATCATTACGATCGATCCAGCAGGCTCCTACGACAACGGTTCATTTGCTGTTGAAAACAATGTTTATGCATTTTTATTTAATTTTCCTTATGGTTCAACTGATCCTGAGCCTGATGTTGCTGCAAGTACAGGAACGTTTTCGGCCGATGGAACTGAATATACTGTTAAAGTCAAAGACGGTTTGAAGTTTGCCAATGGTCATGATCTAACGGCGTCGGATGTTGCTTTTTCATTTCAGCGTGTGGTAACAATAGGAGCCAATGGAAAAGATTTAGGCAATGGTCCATCCTCTTTACTATCTGACATGGAGTCGGTGAAGGCGACGGATGATCAAACAGTGGTCTTCAAGCTTAAAACGGCAAATAACGTTCTTTGGGAACAAATCCTGTGTACACCTGCTGCCCCAATCGTTGATGAACAAGTTTTTTCAGCTGACAGTTTGACACCAGATACAGATATTGTAAAGGCTAATGCATTTAGCGGTCCGCTTAAGATTGATTCATACTCGATCAACGATTCGGTTTCCTATTCAAGGAATAAGCAATACCAAGGCATTTACGGCAAGGCTAAATCCAGCAACTACCAGGTAAAATATTATGCCGATGCTTCAAATATGAAACTTGATATTCAAAATAACGACATTGATGTTGCTTTTCGTTCTTTGACTGCAACTGATATTTCGGATCTTAAAAAGAAGGATAATGTGAAAGTCTATGAAGGTCCAGGCGGAGAACTTCGTTTTATGGTCTTCAATTTTGCAATCCAGCCTTATGGAACGGCTACGGATACGCCTGATACTGCCAAAGCATTGGCTGTCAGAAAAGCCGTTGCGAATTTAATCGACCGAGAGGAAATTGCCAAGAATGTCTATAAAGGTACTTATTCACCTGCCTACTCATATGTTCCGTCCTCTTTTGAAGGATATACCGCAGTGCTGGAAAAAGAGTACGGCGATGGCAACGGCGGCCCTTCACTTGATAAAGCCAAAGCAGTTCTAGAAGAAGCGGGTATTAAGACACCGATAAACATTACCATTCAATATAATGGTGATCACTATGGTTCTTCCTCTCCGGATGAATATGCAGCAATCAAACAACAATTAGAAGATTCAGGATTATTTAAAGTGTCGATCGCACAAACAGAGTGGTCCGTTTTTTCTAAGGATCGAGTGATTACTGATGATTCAAACGGGTCATATCCGATTTATCAATTAGGCTGGTTCCCGGATTTCTCCGACGCTGATAACTATCTTAATCCTTTCTTTGGCGAAGAAAGCTATATCCATAACGGTTATTCTTCACAAAATGTTGTGGATCTGTTGAAAGCAGAAGTTTCTGATACGGATAAAACTTCAAGAATCAGCAAATTAGAATCTGTTCAAGAAGCGGTTGCTGCAGATCTGCCAACCATCCCATTATTGGAAGGAAAACAAATTGCGGTTGCCGGAAAAGATGTCAAGGGTGTTTCCAAGACATTAGATGCATCATTTAAGTTTAGATACGGTGCAATCTCTAAATAAAGAAAGGTCAGAAAATCAGTATGACAAACAATGAAAAGCACATTAAATTCAAATTTTTGAAAAATAATTTTCTTAGATACTGTTTAGTGCGCTTTTTGTTTATTATTCCAACTATTTTCGTCCTGGTTACGGTTGTGTTTTTCTTGACGAGGCTGACAGGCGATCCAATCACTGTCGCCTTGTCCGGAAAATTACCACCGGCAGAAATAGCCGCTAGGGTGCATCAAGCTGGATATGATAGACCAATAATCGTACAATATGTTGAGTACTTAGGGAAATTGCTGCATGGTGATTTGGGCAGTTCGACTTCAATGTCGATGCCGGTTACTGAAATATTGAAGAGATATGGTGCAGCTACTTTAGAGTTAGCTATTTTAGCGGTAATTGTTGCTTTAGCAGTCGGAATACCGTTGGGGAAACTATCTGCGAGATACCGTGATAAGTTGCCGGATGTGGTCATTCGGCTGTTTTCAATTGCCTGTTATGCGACACCAGTCTTTTTTTTAGGTCTGCTGCTTAAATTGGTTTTTTCAGTTTATTTGCCAATTCTGCCGTCCAATGGCAGAGTTTCCACTTTATACGAAAGCCAGCTCCAATCTGTACCGTTTCCTACGGGACTGAATATTATTGATTCGATCCAAACGGGAAATTCAGCAATAGTAGTAGATGTTTTGACTCATGCGATTTTGCCTGCTTTGGCTTTAGGCCTATTAACAGCGGCTACTTTTATTCGCTTGATCAGAACAAATTTGATTTCCACCTTATCTTCAGATTATGTTTTTGCCGTTCGTTCAAGAGGAGTCACTGAGAAACGCATTTTAAATAAACATGCCTGGAAGCCCGCGCTGATGCCGATCATTACAGTAATGGGCATGAATATCGCCATGCTGCTTGCCGGTGCTATCCTGACAGAAACAACCTTTGAATGGAAGGGGTTGGGTTATCAGCTATCTCTTTTGATCAAAGCAAGGGATTTCAACGCGGTTCAGGGAGTTGTTATTTTGATTGCTATCATTGTTTCAGTGACCAACTTTATTGTGGATGTTGCTGCGGCGGCAATCGACCCGAGAATTCGTCAAAGTGGGGAGGAACAAAAATGATGGATAAGTTCAAAAATCTGCCGCTGATTAAACAAATTAGACAATCTGTTGGGCTGCAAAGGTTTATGCTTCTAACAGGCTTGATCATCATCGTATTATTTGTGCTTTGTGCCA
>JAATEZ010000443.1 GCA_015655485.1 Lactobacillales bacterium
GATCCGTCGTAATCCCTTCGCCGGTGATCAAAATCCGGGCATCCGCATCCACCTGTGCCGAAGCGGTATAAGGATCCCAAACGACCCAAGCATCCACACTTCCCTGCTCAAAAGCGATCCTGGCATCTGCCGGTTTTAAATTCTCAGATTCAATATCATTTATCGACAGTCCAGCATTTTCTAGAGCCTTGACTATTAAATAATTCGAGCTGGAACCTTTAGAATAAGCCACATTTTTTCCGGCCAAATCTTCTATAGAGGTAATATCAGAATCATTCTTTACTAATATCGCGCTGCCTTCCGATTTTGACTCTCCTGCGGCAATATAGACAACATCCGAACCAGAGCTTTGCGAAACGACTGGCGGTGTATCTCCAGTTCTGCCATAATCGATACTCCCCGTATTCAAAGCTTCCATAAGGGCTGTCCCATCCTGAAATTGCTTCCAAACTATTTTATAACCCAGCTTTTCAAGGTTTTTGCTGAAATCACCTTGTATTTTAGCGATGTTAAATATGTCTCCCTTTTGATAACCGATCCGAATTTTCTGCAGTTTCTCACCGCTCGAGGTTTCTGTAGCTTCTGAGGTGCTGTATAAATTCCGATAACCTAAAAAAACACCATAGATCCACAAGATACCTACCAAGAGAACCACTAGCTTTTTAATTCTTTTCAAAACATAAACCTCCTAATGAATGCCATCCTTTTGAGAAGCTGTCTCTTTTAGACTTTTCAATTCATGCTTTTGACTGCACTGCAAGCCAAAAAGCTGCTCATTGATCCTCTTCTCCAGATCAGCTGTTCATTCCGTATTATTTTACAATGATACATAGAAGTTTAACCTGCCTATCTTAAAAAAACCATAAGCAGTTCTTTCTTTACTCACCCTATCCATTTTTAAGCTTCGCTTAAGTCAGAATAGGTACTCTAGTAATTGAAATTCAACTCAATTAGGAGAATGCTCGTGGGAAAAAAATATTATTATGAAATTGACCTTGTCCGAACTATTGTTATGTTTTTTGTTTTAAGTGTGCATACGTTAACTGTTTTCAATCATCTGTTGCTCCCTGATTCTTTTTCCTATCTAACGGTGGCTTCGATCCACTCTTTGCTTCACGGTTCGCGCATGGCGTTTATGTTTATTACAGGATTTGTGCTTTTTATTGTTTATCAAAAAAAATCTATCCATCTATGGAGTTTTTGGAAAAAGCGATTTTCATTGATGCTGGTTCCTTATTTTTTTTGGAATTTTATCTATATGTTCATCGAAAATTCCGATAAATTTTTTGGCAAAGGAATTTTTACTTTCTGTAAAATTTACTTTTCTGCACTGTTTCAAGGAAATCTGGGGTATATCTATTATATGATCATCGTATTTCAGTTTTATCTTATCTTTCCATTTTTGCATTGGTTTCTAAAGAAATTCGAAAAATATCAGATACAGATTTTAGTGGTCAGTATTATCTGCCAAATTTTACAGACATTATTTATCAAGTTCGCTCTGCCTACTATGGATCGCAGTAATTGGCCCTACCTGCTTAACCACTATGGTTTGTTTCTCTTGACTTATCAGGGCTACTTTATTTCTGGAGGCATTATTGCTGCCAATTACGAAAAAATTCGAACCTGGTTATTAAAAAATGGTCAAAAAGTCATACGAACTTTTTTACTGAGTCTTCCAATCATGGTTGGTAATTACTTTTTCAATCGCTTCATCTTGAATGAAAGCAATAAAAAAGCACAAATCATCCATCAACCAATGTATGTCATCTATTCATTTTTGATCATTGCTTTACTTTTCTACTTAGGTTTAAAGTGGGATCAATTAAAAACAGCTCAACCTGATTTAAAAGTCAATCATTGGATCAGTTTAGCCGCGAAACTGTCATTTGGGATGTATCTGATCCAGCCGATCCCTCTAAGCCTTTTAAAAAATTTCATTCTGCCTCATTTGACCGTTAATGGCAGCACAGTCTTCTTCTATATGCCATTAGGTGTATTATTTGTTTATCTTGTATCTTTCGGGATCGCTGTTCTCTTTTACGTCTCTCCTTACCTTTCTTATTGTATCGGTCGCGGAATAAAAAAATGGAGAAAATAATCTAAAAAGCAGGTGTCATCTTATGTCAACTTTAACGAAAACTATTACAAAACAACTGGAACGAAAAAGACAGGATTTCATTTATTTTGAAGGAAAATACTACTCAAACACCCAGGCCATAAGGGACATTGAGAAGATCCATACCGCCTTTCGCTCTCACAATATTGAACCAGGTGAAAGGATTTTTTTGAGTTTACCAAACTCCTATGGTTTTATTATTTTCTATTTAGCCATCGTTCAATACGGCTGTATTGCAATTCCGGCCGATCCGCAGTTAAGTGCGCATGAACTGGGAAATTTTTTAACTGAAAGCACTCCGTCCGTCGGGATCGCTCCCGTAACATCCTGCGACTTATTTAATGAACTCAACTTAACAAATATCCCCAGCCTAAAACAACTCTTTTTCTCAAAGGATAACGAAATATCCGTGAATAATGTTGTAAACTTATCTTTCGAAACCAAAAAAAATCCTAAAACTTCGGCGAAGAATGGAATTAGTGAAGAATCGCTGGCCTTGATTCTTTATACTTCCGGAACAACAGGACATCCCAAGGAAGTAGGTTTGACTCATCATCAAATTTATTTAGGCGGCATGCAAGTGGCAGATTCGCAAAAATTGACCACTAAAGATCGTGTCTATATTTATATGCCTTTTTTCCACATCAACGCACAAATCGTTTGCCTCTGGTCTACTTGCTTATCTGGAGGGAACATCGCCGTTTCTCGAAAATTCAGTGCTTCACACTACTGGCAGATAATCAATGACACTGGTTCTACTTGGGCCTCTATCGTTCCGGCAGTTGTAAATA
>JAATEZ010000047.1 GCA_015655485.1 Lactobacillales bacterium
AAACAATTAGAAGGTTTGATGATGAAACGACATTATACAGGTTTCATTAATAAGTAAAGAGCGTGTGTTGAGGTTCTTCTCGGCACCATTCTAATACTTATAAAGGAGGAAGTTGTGTTGAATCTCATATTGATGGGACTTCCTGGTGCTGGAAAAGGAACTCAAGCAGAACGCATTGTTGATACTTATCATATTCCCCATATATCCACCGGAGATATGTTTCGATCTGCTATTGAGAAACAAACTACACTGGGAATAAAAGCTAAATCCTATATGGATCAAGGAGCATTAGTTCCTGATGAAATAACCAATGGAATTGTAAAAGAACGCTTGGCGGAAACTGATACGAAAGTTGGCTTTCTCTTAGACGGTTTTCCTAGAACATTAGGCCAGGCTCAAGCGTTAGAAAGCATCTTAAAAGAGTTGCATAAAAGCATTGATGCCGTAATTGATATTCATGTAGAGGAATCGGTTTTAATTGAAAGGTTGGCTGGTAGGTTCATTTGTCGTACTTGCGGAGCTACCTACCATAAAGTAAACCATCTACCGAAAGTAGAAGGAACTTGTGATCGTTGTGGGGGACACGAATTTTATCAACGAGAAGACGACAAACCTGAAACTGTCAAAAACCGTTTGTCCGTGAATATTGAAAGTAGTGCACCGATTTTGGCTTTTTATGAAAATCAGTCGCTTCTTAAAAAGATAGATGGAAACCGTGACATTGAGAACGTTTTTCAAGATGTTAAAGGAATCGTTGATATCAAAAAATAAGCGGAAGTGTCGGTACTGCATAGGAGATTATTCTTTACTTGAAAAAATCATGATTATATGATAGAATATTTCAGTCTGACTTTAAGATGAATAAGAATCAAGTCATAATGTTGAGTTAAAGAATTACAGGTAGGGAAAGATCCCTGCCATTTTATCGTGTCAAGATGTGAAACAAGTATAAGGAGGTACTATGCGTGGCGAAAGATGATGTGATTGAAATTGAAGGTACAGTCGTCGAAACTTTGCCGAATGCAATGTTTAAAGTAGAACTGGAAAATGGACATGTAGTTTTAGCACATGTTTCAGGCAAAATAAGAATGCACTATATTCGTATTCTTCCAGGAGATAAAGTGACTGTAGAATTGTCACCGTATGATTTAAGTCGGGGACGCATTACTTATCGCTTTAAATAATTGTACTCCGTAAAACCAAGGAGGTATAATCATGAAAGTAAGACCATCAGTAAAACCCATTTGTGAAAAATGTAAAGTAATTCGTCGTAAGGGACGTGTTATGGTCATTTGTGAAAATCCAAAACATAAACAACGCCAAGGATAATAGGAGGTGTAATAAAAATGGCTCGTATTGCAGGAGTAGATATTCCTCGTGACAAACGTGTAGTGATCTCACTTACTTATATATTCGGTATAGGTAAAAATACTGCACAAAAAGTTTTAGCGAATGCAGGTGTATCAGAAGAGATTCGTGTTCGTGATTTGACAAACGATCAAACTGATAAGATTCGTGCGGAAGTGGATAAATTAAAAATTGAAGGGGATCTTCGTCGCGAAGTGAACTTAAATATCAAACGTCTGATGGAAATTGGTTCTTATCGCGGCATGCGTCATCGCCGTGGATTACCGGTTCGTGGACAAAATACCAAAAACAATGCTCGTACGCGTAAAGGTCCAGCACGCGCAATCGCAGGGAAGAAAAAATAATTAATAGGTGAAGGAGGTTAGAACTTCATGGCAACAAAAAAAGTTAGTCGCAAACGCCGTGTCAAAAAAAATATAGAAGCCGGAATTGCTCATATCCATTCTACATTTAACAACACGATCGTAATGATCACTGATGTTCATGGTAATGCTTTAGCATGGTCATCAGCTGGTGCTTTAGGATTTAAAGGCAGTAAGAAATCAACACCCTTTGCTGCACAAATGGCCGCAGAGGCAGCATCAAAAGCAGCAATGGAGCATGGTTTAAAAACTGTTGAAGTAACAGTAAAGGGACCTGGTTCAGGACGTGAAGCAGCCATTCGTTCACTACAAGCAACAGGATTAGAAGTGACAGCCATTCGCGACGTCACTCCAGTTCCTCATAATGGATGCCGCCCTCCAAAACGCCGTCGTGTTTAATGAAGAGACCTTTCATTTTGAGTATGGACTTAAAAACGTCATTATTGAACAAGACTTTCGTTTTGAAAGGGGTATAGATAAGAATGATTGAATTTGAGAAACCGAGAATCACAAAAATTGATGAAGATAGAGATTATGGCAAGTTCGTCATCGAACCGCTTGAAAGAGGTTACGGAACTACTTTAGGAAATTCTCTACGTCGTATTTTATTATCTTCTTTACCCGGAGCAGCAATCACAAACATTCAAATCGATTCAGTTTTGCATGAATTTTCCACAGTTAAAGGTGTTCGGGAAGATGTAACACAGATTATTTTGAATATTAAAGGATTAGCTTTGAAGCTTTATGCGGAAGAAGAAAAAACCCTTGAAATTGACATCACTGGTCCAGCGACCGTAACTGCTGGGGATATTATCACTGATAGTGATGTTGAAATTTTAAATAAAGATATGTATATTTGTAGCTTGGCAGAGGGAGCAACTTTCCATGCTCGTCTAACAGTCAAGCCTGGACGGGGATATGTTCAAGCAGACGAAAATAAAAAAGATGATATGCCAATTGGGATATTACCTGTGGATTCTATCTACACACCGGTTCAACGTGTGAATTATCAAGTAGAGAACACACGAGTAGGACGACGTGATGATTTTGACAAATTAACGCTAGAAGTTTGGACAGATGGTTCAATAATGCCGCAAGAAGCGATCAGCTTGGCAGCAAAAATTCTAACAGAACATTTGGATATCTTTGTAAATTTGACCGATGAGGCGAAAAATGCTGAAATAATGGTCGAAAAAGAAGAGACACAAAAGGAAAAAATGTTGGAAATGACCATTGAAGAACTTGACTTGTCTGTTCGTTCTTATAATTGCTTGAAACGTGCTGGCATCAACACAGTTCAAGAATTAACAGATAAATCTGAACCGGAAATGATCAAGGTTCGTAACTTGGGCCGTAAATCGTTAGAAGAAGTGAAAGCGAAGCTACACGACTTAGGTTTAGGTTTACGACAAGACGATTAATACTTTCTTAAAAGGAGGGAAAATAACGTGAGCTATCGTAAATTAGGTCGCACTAGTAGCCAACGTAAAGCTATGCTGCGAGACTTAACGACTGATTTAATTATTAATGAACGTATTGTAACAACAGAAGCGCGCGCCAAAGAAGTTCGTTCAACAACAGAAAAAATGATTACTCTAGGTAAACGCGGCGATCTTCATGCGCGTCGTCAAGCGGCGGCATATGTGCGTAATGAAGTTGCCAATGTACGTGAAGAAGAGGAAGATGTTGTTATTGAATCAGCTTTACAAAAGCTGTTTGGTGACATTGCACCTCGTTATGCTGAACGCCAAGGTGGGTACACTCGGATTTTGAAAACTGAGCCTCGCCGTGGAGATGCTGCACCAATGGTTATCATAGAACTTGTCTAATTCAAAACTATACCATCACTTTATGGATGATTCTTTTTAGAGTGTTATGATGTTGGATGCTTGCATCCGAGTCTAGCTCAGCGCTACTCTTCGACAATAGTCGAAGAGTAAGCTCTCATCATAAAGTGTTTTTTTATACGATTTTTGTATGTCAAGACAGGATGGAATGAGAATACATCTTATGTATGCATTGATGAAACGTATACAAAAGCATTTTATAAAAGAATGAAAGTAAAGGTTATTGAATCTTTGCTCTTTTTTTGGTAGTGTTATACATAATCAATAGGTTTGATAGGGAGTATGGAAATGACAATTATAATTGATTTAGAACATATCAGCTATAAATATCAATCAATTGACGAACAGTCTGCTTTAAAAGACATATCTTTTTCAATTGAAAAAGGTGATTGGGTAGCTATTATTGGTCATAATGGTTCGGGAAAATCAACTTTGGCAAAAACGATCAATGGGTTACTTTTACCAGAAAATGGCAAAGTAAAAGTTGGCGAATATTTATTAGATGAAAAAAACGTTTGGACGATTCGACAAATGGTCGGAATGGTTTTTCAAAATCCAGATAATCAGTTTGTAGGTTCGACAGTTGAAGATGATGTAGCTTTTGGTTTGGAAAATCAGGGAATTCCAAGAGAAGAAATGGTGGAAAGAGTTCATTCAGCATTAGAAAAAGTTAAAATGAGTGAGTTTGCTAAAAGAGAGCCCGCTCGGCTGTCAGGTGGTCAAAAACAGCGTGTTGCGATAGCAGGAATTGTGGCTTTGCGACCTGATATTATTATTTTAGATGAAGCAACTAGCATGCTTGACCCCCAAGGACGCAAGGAAGTTCTTGCAACGATCCAAGAATTAAAAAAGAAAGAAAATTTGACAGTGATTTCTATCACTCATGATATAGACGAAGCAGCTAATGCTAATCGGATCCTTGTTATGAAAGAAGGAGAATTGATTCATGATGGGACTCCTCAAACTATTTTCTCCTATGGGCAAGAGTTGACTGCTTTAGGTTTGGATGTACCGTTTCCTGAAAAATTGAAAAGTGCATTGAAAAAGCGCGGAGTTGAAGTTCCCAAAGAATATATGACTGAAGAAGGGATGGTTGAGTGGCTATGGACATCCAGTTTGAAAAAGTGAGCTATACTTACCAGCCCAAGACTCCCTTTCAGCAGAAAGCCTTATATGATATTGACCTAAAGATAAAAGATGGTTCTTACACGGCTATTGTTGGACATACAGGTAGTGGTAAATCTACTCTATTACAGCATTTGAATGCTTTAGTTAAACCGACAGAAGGAATGGTTCGCATCGGCGACCGCAAAATTTTTCCAGAGACAAACAACAAAAATTTGAAAACGATTCGTAAAGAAGTTGGGATTGTTTTTCAATTTCCTGAAGCACAGTTGTTTGAAGAAACCGTCGCAAAGGATATTGCTTTTGGCCCCAAAAATTTTGGAGTATCTGAAGAAGAAGCATTCCAGCTTGCGAAAGAAAAATTAGCATTAGTTGGTTTAGATGATAGTTATTTGGAGCGGTCGCCGTTCGAATTATCAGGGGGACAGATGCGTCGGGTCGCCATTGCTGGTGTTCTGGCGCTTGAACCTAGTGTATTGGTCTTAGACGAGCCGACAGCGGGTTTAGATCCCAGTGGACGTAAGGAAATGATGGCGATGTTTCAGCGCCTTCACAAAGAGAAAAAGCTGACAATTGTTTTAGTGACACATTTGATGGATGATGTTGCGGATTATGCGGACTATGTTTTAGTCTTGGAAAAAGGCCATGTGGTGAAGCAAGGAACTCCAGATGTGGTTTTTCAAGATATTGATTGGCTCAAGGAAAAGCAACTTGGTGTACCTACAGCGGCTGCTTTTGCACGAAAATTATCAGCAAAAGGTTTTTATTTTGAAAAACAACCCTTGACGCCTGAGGCTTTAGCTGATGAAATAGTTAAAGTTTTGCCACGTGCTAAGAAGGCGGGTGACAAAGATGATGAATAAATTGATTTTCGGCCGATTTATTCCAGGAGGTTCATTTATTCATAAAATGGATCCGCGTTGTAAGCTCTTGGTTAGTTTTTACTTCATTGGAATCATTTTTTTAGCGAATAATTGGCAAAGCTATTTGTTTATGTTTCTTTTCACTATTGCCTGTATTGCCTTATCGAAAGTTAATTTGGATTTTTTTATTAAGGGAGTAAGACCATTGCTTTGGTTGATTCTATTCACGGTTGCGCTGCAAATTCTATTTACTCGTGGCGGAAATGTTTTTTTTGAATGGGGGATCATTAGTATCACTCAATACGGTGTGGTTAATGGGGCATTCATTTTTTGTCGTTTTGTTCTGATTATTTTTATGTCAACTTTATTGACCCTGACTACGCCACCACTTGATTTATCTGATGCTATCGAATACTTATTACGGCCTTTAAAAGTGTTTCACTTTCCAGTTCACGAAGTTTCCTTAATGCTTTCGATCGCCTTACGCTTTGTACCAACGTTAATGGATGAAACAGAGCGGATCATGAATGCTCAGCGGGCTCGTGGTGTTGATTTTGGAGAGGGGAATTTGATTCAAAAAATGAAGGCCGTGGTACCAATTTTGATTCCGTTATTTGTGAGTAGTTTTAATCGAGCGGAAGAGTTGGCAACAGCTATGGAAGCCAGAGGATATCAAGGCGGAGAAGGGCGAACTAAATACCGTGTTCTGTATTGGCATAAATCAGATACTGGTGCAATCCTTGTTTTTGTTGTGGTCACGTTTGCTTTGATTTTGCTGCGAACTTGATTTAAAAAATAGGCGACAAAATGTAAAAAAATAAGGCAACTGTCTAGAGCAAAAAAGGCAACTTTGAAGGTCATTCAAGCGGGAATTTAATGGTGCAGGAATGAAAATAATTTCCTCAACTGTTTTTTTAGTGAAATCTGAGGCTGGCTCAAAAATGTTCGGCCCCAAGAAAAAGATAAGACTATCCGAAAATAGCTTCTCATATTTTCTGGATAGTTTTTGTTTCTGAAAAAGTTTTTTTTTATCTACTGTTTATCCGTATTTATGGCTGTCTTATTCATTTAAATTAATTAATGGGTCAGCATCAAGACCACTATACATCCAATAATGATTGACGGAACATGAAGAATAGAAAAGGCCTCTTTAGAGTTTTTAAATGGAGAAAGTTTTTATGTTCCTTTCCATTTATGATATATTCGGTATTTTCAGAACTTCGTCTATTTCAGGGGGAGTAAAAAAACATTTCTGTGTTGCTGCTATTTTATTTGTGAGCTTGAGTGAGTTTTTTCAATGACTTGATTTTATTAATGGAGGAGGAAAATGAAAAATGCCAAGATATAAGGCGGTTATAGCCTATGATGGAACTGATTTTTGCGGATTTCAGATTCAGGCTAATGGTCGGACAGTTCAAGATGAATTGGAAAAAACTTTGTTTCAATTAAACCGTGGCAATAGAGTTGTGGTATGCGGTTCTGGCAGAACCGATTCAGGAGTGCATGCATTGGGGCAGGTCGTTCATTTTGATTATCCTGCTGTTCTTTCTTTGGAAAAATTTCGCTATGCTTTAGATACACAAACACCACCGGATATTGCAGTTAAACAGGTAGAACTTGCTGATGATGATTTTCATGCGCGTTATTTAGTGACTGAGAAAACTTATCAGTTCAAACTTGACATTGGTAAACCACGTAATCCGTTGAAGCGAAAGTATACAAGTTTTTATCCGTATTCCCTGGATCTTGCTCTTATGCAAATAAGTATTCAGGATTTGATTGGCACCCATGATTTTTCGGCTTTTTGTGCTTCTGGCAGTACGATCGAAAACAAAGTCAGAACCATTTACGATGCAAAGATAGAGCACTTAGATCAGGAAGAAGAGTTAGTGTTTACTTTTAGAGGAAACGGTTTTTTATATAAGATGGTCCGGATAATGGTAGGAACTTTAATAAAAATAGGAAATGGCCGTCTTCCGGTAGATGCGATTCCACCTATTTTTGTAAGTAAAAATCGCAATTTGGCGGGACCGACTGCCCATTCGGAGGGACTCTATTTAGTCAAGGTCAGTTACGAATGAAGCTAAAAAATTAATTAGCTTAAAGAACAAACTTTTCGATGACCTCGGCCACTGCGTCTTGGTCATGATTATTTTCGCAAATATAGTCGGCACTCGCTTTTATCTCTCGGATTCCATTCTGAACACTGACACCCAGACCAGCTGCTAAGAGCATTGTTGCATCATTTGAGTTATCTCCAATCGCAATCGTTTCTTCAGGAGCGATTTTTAAAAAACTAGCTAGTTTTAGCAAAGCTGCTCCTTTATTTACACCTTTTGGGTTGAATTCAATATATCTGTTAGAAGAGTAGCTGATATCGACTTTAGATTTCAAATCTGGAGCAAGAGAACGCTCGATTTGCTCTAAATAGCTTTTTTCTAAATTCATAAAGAGAATTTTTGTCAAAGGAGCTTGTTGAAGAAAATCGATAGAAGGAGTATTCAATTGTTTATAACGCATGGTCCGATTTAAATATTCCTCTTCTGGATCATTTAAAAGATACACATAGAGTTTATTTAAAGTGTAAATATGAATGCAAACACTATATTTTGTTCCAACTTGAAATAGTTTTTTAATAAGCTGAAAGCTCATCAAGTTAGAATCAATCAAAAGATTTTCTTTATTTTCAGTAATCGCACCCCCATTAAAAGAGATGACATATTCATTTTTTTTGTCCAGTAGTTCAAGCTTTTCTAAGGTATTTTGAATAGAAACAAATCCGCGTCCTGTTGCGGGTACAAAGTGGACGCCCTTTTGTCGTGCTTTTTTTACAGCGGCTATGTTTTTTGATGAGATCTTTTTTTCTGTAGTTAATAGAGTTTCGTCTAAATCACAGGCGATCAGTCGATACATGAAATATTTTCCTCATTTCGTATTTTCTTTGCAAATAAAAGGTCCAGTCAATTTAAAAAAAACTCTCAGAACTTGGTAAGCGGGACTTTGAGAGTTTTTTTGCGATTTGTTTCAAACAGCTAATAGGAAAGTTGCTTGTTTTCATTGGTCCAATTTTGTTCTAGAATCATAGCGCTTTTTTTGCTTTGGCAATAGCCGTTCTTACTTGTTCAAAACCCGTTCCACCATATTAGTGTCTTCTAACGACCGCGGTATGTGACGACAGAGTGTCGTAGATATCTTGTTCAATTAATGGAGAAATGGCTTGGTAGTCACTTATCGAGATGTCTTGTAAATAGATTCCTTTTTGTGTACAAGCCAAGACTAATTTTCCGACGATTTCATGAGCTTCTCTAAAAGGGATTCCTTTATTAGCCAAATAATCGGCCAATTCTGTTGCATTTGAGAAGTCCTTTTGAGTCGATTTCGTCATAATTTCTTTATTGACATTCATTGTATTGATCATTCCTGCTATGATGTCTAAACTAGTTAAGATGGTATGCGCAGTATCAAACATTCCTTCTTTGTCTTCCTGCAAGTCTTTATTATAAGCAAGTGGCAGACCTTTTAGTACTGTGAGCAAGCCGAATAAATTGCCATAAACACGACCGGATTTGCCTCGAATCAGTTCAGCCATATCTGGATTCTTTTTTTGCGGCATAATGGAACTGCCTGTTGAAAAAGTATCAGTCAATTCGATAAATTGAAATTCATGGCTGCACCAAAGAATGATTTCTTCGCAAAATCTAGATAAATGCATCATTAATATAGAGCTGTCGCTCAAAAATTCTAAAATGAAATCCCGGTCACTTACTCCATCTAAACTATTATCATAAATAGAAGAAAATCCTAATAATTCGGCTGTATATTCTCGATCGATCGGGAAAGTCGTTCCGGCAAGCGCAGCGCATCCCAGCGGCGAAATATCGATCCTTTTTACGCTTTCCTCAAAACGTTGTTGATCACGAGATAGCATATTATAGTAAGCCATTAAATGATGACCGAAAGAAATGGGTTGGGCGTGTTGCAGATGTGTGTAACCAGGCATGATCGTTTCAACATGCTCTTCTGCTTTGGATACTAGCACTTCGCGAAAATGGTGGATTTTTTCAATGACATTTTGCACCGTTTCTTTTAGATAAAGATGCATATCTGTTGCTACTTGATCATTACGGCTGCGTGCAGTATGGAGTTTCCCTGCAACAGGACCGATTTCTTCGTGTAACATTTTTTCTATGTTCAAATGAACATCTTCATTTGCCAGAGTAAATTGTAGCTCACCTTTGTTTAATTTTTCTGCAACGATATTTAATCCGCGAATGATTTCTTGAGTGTCCTCAGAGTTGAGGATTCCGCATTTTCCAAGCATTTTCACGTGAGCCAGGCTGCCGGCGATGTCTTGCTTCGCCAAATTTTTATCAAAGGAAATGGATGCACCAAATTCATCTATCCAGGCTTCGCTTTTTCCTTGAAAGCGACCTCCCCATAATTTTTCCATTTTGACACCTCATTTTATTTCAATTAGAATCTAAATTTATTATAGCAGGAATCCGGTCAAAAAGAAGGGATGCCTCATACTTTGTTGAGGTCATCCGCTTAGTTTTTTTACAGGAAGATTCATCCTGTAAATATTTGGCAAGTCATCTGCATTCAATTTGATTTTTAGTCACTTTGAATAGTTATTTCTCACAGCAATTCTTTATTTGCCGGGCAAAAGAAAGTCTCCATCTGATTTTACCATCATATGTGTAAGAAATAATTTTTTTACTGGTGACCCTTATTTTAGTTTGTCTAAAAAGGCCACTCTCCGCGGACAAAACCGTGAGTAAAAAAGTAGACATAAAACTTGCTGATTTCATTATTTCGTTCCGCAGAAGGAAATGAAATTCTCCAATAGAATCTAGAAACTAAAGAGCAAGATCGGGATCAATGATTACAGGATAGCATTATTTACAAATTATTTGTAAAGGCTACCTCGCCAAAATAATTCATTTATGTGATCACGGATCAATTGTTTGCTTTAGCTTGAACCTCAGCGTGAACTTTTGTAGGCAGTCCCCATAATTTTATGAATCCAATTGCAGCATTTTGATCAAATGTATCTGCTGAAGTATAGGTAGCCAGGTTTTCATCGTAAAGACTGTTCGTGGATTTTCTGCCTTCAACGATCGCATGTCCCTTAAAAAGTTTAACTCTAGTGACACCGTTGACATACTGTTGTGTTGATTTTAAGAAGGCAATCAAGGCATCAGTCAACGGATTGAACCACAAACCGTTATAGATAATATTTGTCAATTCATGTTCAATGATCGGTTTGAAGTGAGCTACTTCACGGACAAATGTCAGATCCTCTAATTCTTTATGGGCAGTCATCAATGTGATTGCTCCAGGACATTCGTAGACTTCTCTTGATTTGATACCGACTAGTCGATTTTCAATATGATCGATACGACCTATCCCGTGCTTGCCGGACAAATTATTTAAATAAAGAATCAGTGTAGCTAATGACATTTTTTCTCCATCGATCGCAGTCGGAACGCCTTTTTCAAAGGTGATCTCAATTATATCCGGGATGTCAGGAGCTTTTTCTAAGCTCACTGTTAAATCGTAGGCACCTTCTGGTGGAGTTGCCCAAGGATTTTCTAAAATACCACACTCATTCGCACGTCCCCAAAGATTTTGATCTACTGAATAGGGATTATCCAAATCTGCTGGAACAGGAATATTTTTTTCTTTGGCGTAGTTGATCTCTTCTTCCCGTGACCATTTCCATTCGCGGACAGGTGCAATTACTTTGATTTCAGGAGCCAAGGCAGAAATCGCTACTTCAAATCGCACTTGATCATTCCCTTTACCGGTACAGCCGTGGGCGATCGTAGTTGCCCCTTCTTTTTTTGCTAACTCAACTAATTTTTTAGCAATGAGTGGGCGGGAAAGAGCAGATACTAATGGATATTTATCTTCATAAAAAGTATGGCCTTGTAAAGCAATCAAGGCAAATTCTTCTGCAAATTCTTCTTTAGCATCAATTGTATAAGAAGCAATTGCACCAACAGTGATCGCTTTTTCTTTCACAAACTCTAAATTTTTCCCTTCTCCTACGTCTAAACAACAAGCAATAACATCATAATCAGCATCTTTGAGCCATTGGATCGCGACCGATGTATCTAAACCACCTGAATAGGCGAGAATCACTTTTTCTTTATTCATAATG
>JAATEZ010000473.1 GCA_015655485.1 Lactobacillales bacterium
ACGAAGTAAAATAGGTGATGGGAAAGCTTCGCCCTTTATAACGCAGGGAATCAAATGGAATAAATAACGTTCCAGATTCATGAGGAGAGAGAGCAATCATGCCATCCGTAGAATTCATTACAGTTAAAAAAGAATCACCATCGGACTGAAAAAAATATGCCTTGTCGTCCATCGGGGTGAGGACCAGCAATGGGCTTAATTTGACTTGCAAGCCGATTTTCACATCAGAATCGCCGGAATTTTGCACATGGACAGAGATCGCATGATAGCCACTCCAATTTGTCAGACCTTGGACATCAAAAACTGCCTCTGCACTATCCACAGCTAATTCAGCAGGAACCGCAAAAGATAATCTGTACCTTCCACTTCCCATACTTTCAAAATCTTTTTCAACAATCCCGGAACCAGCTCTTAAAGAAACTTCGCCTTCATTTACCGGAGAATGGCTAGCATGCACAGTTCCTGAACAGGAAAAAACTATTACGATGAAAGCCGCCAATAAAATTTTATAGATATTGTCTCTCGTCAAATTCATTGGTTAAATATTCCCCGCCTTCCATTTTACTTGCCCGTTCTTTCTTTTGTTTGATATGTTCTTTTTTCCAACGGTCTAATAAATCATAAAATGCTTGGTTATTGATAAACTCTTTCATATTATCTACGCGATAAAGACGTTCTGCCGTTGTGACCGGGACAATTTTTTCAACCAAACTGCAGTTCATCGTCATTTCTTCCGGTAAAGGAATCGTCAAATTTTTATAAACTAAATCATTTCCCGGTAACGCAACCAATACATAGGCAAAATTAAAATTCACCAATTGGATATTGGAACATTCCACTGCAGCTATTTTTTTCTTCAACTGGATACGCGGCAATCGTCTATTCGTATAGTCAGTTTTTGAAATCCGCTGTTTTACATTAACAACAAGGTCGTCAAACAAACTGATCGAATCATCTAAATTTCTGGGAAGCGGCGGCAGGCGGTCATAAACAATACTATACAGAGCCATTTGATTTTTAAAATCATCATATCTCGTAATATAAGCGGCATATTGATATCCGTCCCCAACCTCTACAACCTTGGCCATTTTGCACCAAAAAGAAACCTTATGGCGATCATTGGACAAAGTTCCCTGAATTTCCCGGTCATCCGGAATATAGACCGGATGTTCCAGTAAAAAGGAAAATCCACTTTCTGAAATATCTACTGTAGTTGCCGCAACCTGATTTTCATCATAGAGAATTTCGCAGGGAAGCGCCGTTTTGTAGCGTTCACTCTTTCTTTTGATATCCCGTCCTTTAATAAAAAATACCGCCATGAAAAACGCATATAAATTGTTCACCAACCAGAATAAAATAACCATATAGGTCATTGAACCGGTAGCGAACATATAGCGAACACAATTTAAAATCCCCCAAAAACAAAATAGCGCAAGAATAACATGAGGCATGCCGTGTTTAAGCTGATAAAGGCGCAAATTTTCTTTTACCCCGTCTTTACGGGTAACCGAAAAATTTCTGTTTTTTATACCAAACGTTTCTAAAAGAACCGCCGGCAACAGCGATGGAAATAAAATAGTTTCGTACACATTCGTCCAGCGTGTATTTCGAATATTACTCGACAATTTTTTCAAGGTTCGAGCCTGTAAAAGATACATGGGCAACCAAAACACTAATACTTGCTGAATGGTACATTTCACAACGACAATCGAGAAAACGGAAAAAGCGATGGGCGAAATAATGTAAAAAAGCCGTTTGATGGGGGCATACCAATATAAAACGGAAGACAAATAACAAAATCGCTGCGCAATCGACCACCCCCTCTTATACAAAAATCCGGTCGCTTTCATCGTCTGTATACAGCCTCTGGCCCAACGGCAGCGTTGATTAATAAGACTTTTTAAGTCGGCAGGCGAAAGTCCGGAGGCAACGGTCTCATCCACTGCGTAACAGGTGTAGCCCTTTTTTTGAATCATGATTCCCGTTGCAAAATCTTCCGTAATGACACCGGTAAAAAAGCCTCCCGCCTCATTGAGTGCTCTGCGAGAAATCACCGTATTGGAACCGCCATAAATAACCGCATTGCTTTTATTCCGAGAAATTTGTACATCTTCATAAAAATAGTCTTGTTCGTCAGGAATTTTGGCTTCAGAGTATAAGTTAAACTGAAAAAGGTCGGGATTATAAAAACTCTGGGGTGATTGTACAAACCCTATTTTCTTTTCCGTAATATGCGGATCTTTTTCTCTGGCAATCCTGATCACTTCTTCTTCATAAAAGTAAGGGACAAGTGTCATTAGAAACTTCCGCATCGGAATCATATCGGCATCAAGAGTTACGATGAGTGGCGATGACGTTACTGATAAGGCATGATTATAATTTCCCGCTTTTGCATCTTCATTGTCTTTTCTTTTTA
>JAATEZ010000272.1 GCA_015655485.1 Lactobacillales bacterium
AGGCGCAGCAGCCAGCGCAAAATAAATGGGATCCCACCAGGTTCGATGCGGCCCGATAAGAATATAATTACCTTCCTTAGGTAATTTATCTTTATTCAAGTAATGAGCATTTCCATTAATAACAAAAAGAATCGCTCGAGCGACTACTCTTATAAATCGATAAAACATTTTCTCAACCTCTCTTTTTTTCTTTCTTCCACAGTATGACGAAAAACAGCTCGACTTGCAAGTTTTTTATTCGTAATTGCCCGCATCATGTTATAATAAATTCTCAGGAAAAGGAGCGGAATTTATGACAGCCATACTTAAAAAAGGAGAACGCATTGACCAATTGATATCTCAGGGGATCCAAATCATCCAAAGTCCTGACGTTTTTTCATTTTCACTGGATGCTGTGTTACTTTCGAATTTCCCCAGATTGCCTAAAAAAGGCATCATTGTTGATCTGTGTGCCGGAAATGGGGCAGTCGGACTCTTTATTTCTTCTAAAACTCAAGCAAAAATCATCGGGATCGAGCTGCAAGAAAAATTAGCAGATATGGCCGCCCGCAGTATTCAACTGAATCATCTAGAACAGAAGGTGAGTATCCGCCAAATGGATCTTAAAGACAGTACAAATGTGATTGATCCAGATTCTGTGGATCTGGTGGTTTGCAATCCGCCTTATTTTAAAGAATCTGCGCTTACCAATAAAAACCCTAACCCGCATTTAGCCATCGCCAGGCATGAGATCCATACAACTCTTGAAGAAGTGATTGAAACTTCCGCCAAGCTCCTAAAAATGAATGGACGGCTGGCTCTGGTCCATCGTCCGGAACGCTTTCTAGAAATATTACAACTAATGGAAAAAAATCGAATCGCGCCTAAGATCATCCGCTTTGTTTATCCAAAAGCAAATAAGGAAGCCAATACGATTTTGATTGAAGGGATCAAGGACGGCAAACCAAATGGGATCCGCTTCTTGCCTCCGCTTTTCGTTTATGGCGGGGACAATCAGTATTTACCCGAAATCAGGGAGATGCTTTATGGAAAATAAAAAGAATTATTATTTTTACGTTCTGCTCTGCCAAGACGGAACTTTTTACGGCGGTTATACTAGCGACCTATCCAGACGGCTTTTAGAGCATAACGCCGGCAGCGGAGCCAAGTACACACGCCCGGCATCCCGACGACCAGTAAAAATGGTCCATTCAGAAGAGTTTTCTACCAAAAGTGCTGCAATGAAAGCCGAATACGCTTTTAAACAATTGACCAGAAAAGCAAAGGAACGTTACTTGAATAAATCAGAATGATCCCACTTTAACAAAGATAAAAAAACTTCTAAAGAGGTTGGAGAAAAAATATTCAGTTTGAGGAAAAAGTTGCTTTTGATCCGCCGTTTATTCATATTTAAGGCCGGACCGTTAATTAAAACTAATTAATTAACGGTCCGGCCTCTATCTTTTAAAAAAACTCTAGCTGCTCATACTTATTTTTCTTTGCGTTTATCTTTTAGTTTATCGATACCTTCGTTGATTTTTTCAGCAGCACTGTCCACTGTATCTTCTACAGCTTCCTTTGCCTTGCCAAACAGTCCCTGCGTCTTTCCTTCCAACTCTTTTGAATCGTCCCCTGTAACTTTGCCTAATCCTTCTTTTACTTTACCCTTGACTTCATCTTTATTAGCCATAAAAAAAGCCTCCTTAATATTTGTTAAATTTATTGTACCATTAAACACTCACTTAATAAATATTTATGCTCCGCTAATTCTGCTAAATTTGGAATGAGATTTCCATTTCCGTAAAAAATTCAGCTGCAGGCTGCCAAACGTTTCTTTATTTCTGTTTCCTTTAAATTTTTAGAAAGAATATAACGATTTTTTGGATGGATCCGGCATTGGTAGGAGCAGCCTCCCAGATATTTGTCTTCATTTGCCTGGGAAGATAAAATCTGACGATTGCAATCGGGATTAGCACAATTAATATAGCGTTCGCAAGGTTTTCCATCAAACCAGTCGCGTCCAACAATTACTGATTCATTTTGATTGATCGAAACACTGATTCGTTCATCAAAAACATACATCTGCCCATCCCAGAGGTCTCCTTTGACCAGCGGATCTTTGCCATACGCAGCGATTCCTCCCTGTAATTGTCCTACGTCCTTGAACCCTTCTTTTATAAGCCAGCCAGAAAATTTTTCGCAACGGATCCCTCCGGTACAATAAGTCACAATACGATGGTCCATAAATTGTTCTTTATGCTCGCGGATCCATTGCGGCAATTCACGAAAATGACGGATCTCAGGTCGAACCGCCCCGCGAAAATGTCCCAAATCATATTCGTAATCATTTCTGGCATCAATGATGATAGTCGAATCTTCCTGCAACGCTTCTCTAAATTCTGTCGGAGTCAAGTATTCCCCCGTTACCTCTAAGGGATCGACTTCTTCAGTCAAATTCAGCGCAACTAATTCCTTTCTGGAACGGACAAACATTTTTTTGAAAGGGACAGCCTTTGCCTCATCAATTTTAAACCGTAAATCTTTAAAACGAGGATCCTTATGCAAATGATCCATGTAAGCGTTTGCTGAATCAACAGTCCCAGAAATAGTTCCGTTGATTCCTTCATTTGCCACTAAAATACGTCCTTTTAAACCCAAATTTTGGCAGAAGGCCAAATGATTTCCGGCAAATTCTGCAGGATTTTCAATAGGTACATACTGATAATACAAAAGAACTAAAAATGGTGCTTGAAACATCTTATCCCTTCTCTCTATTTATTATTATAATAAACAGCAGCAAAAAACTGCAAATGAACTGCCTGATCCCATAATTGACGCCTCACTTTATCAGATTTTTTTGATATTCATAAGTAAGAAAAGACTCTTTCCTGTTTGTCTTAAACCTTTCGATCCAAGCTTTCGGCTGATAAAATCTCAGTATTTCTGGAGAAACAGGCAGATACTCCGTCTTAAAAAATTGCGGCAGCTCTGTTAATTTATCTTCTCCCAAAATAAACACATTTTGCGGATGATAAAAATGGTAATACTTAACAAATCGATTGGTTGTGATGATTTTTTTCTGAAAAAAAATCGACTCCAGACAGCGTAAGGTAATACCAGTCTGCCCCTCTCGCATTATTTCTAAAATCGCTTTGCTCTGAAATACTTTTCCCAGATAGTCTGGATAAGTTAAATAATTTTCATCCTCATTTCCGCGCAGCTCTGTTAAATGAAAGAAAACAGACAGTCCCAGACTTTCAAAATATTGTTTAAAAGATTCCGCCAGTTCTCTTCTGCCGTTGTTCGCCGCTCCAAAGAAAATATCATAGTTTTCTTCTCTGCTCAGAGGAATTTCCGGGATTGGCTGATAAAAAGAGGAGTTATGTGATATCTGGTATTTTTTCGCCTGCAGCGGGTCAAAAGAATAAATCTCGTCCACTGATCGCGTATCTCTAACTTTTGCTAATAATTGTTCCTTTTCCAAAGTTAAATGATTCCAAAAAAACAGGATTCGTTTTGCGCCAGAGCACTGACGAACAAATTCACCCATTTCCGGAACAAAAAAATAGTCTAAAAAAATAATCCACTCATATTGAGCCAATCTTTTCCGCCAAATTTCTTTTATTCTATTTAAAGAGTCCTCATCATTGACATCAAGCTGGATCTCACTATTTGAAATAATATCTATATCAGCACAATATGGGAAAAAATACATCCCTTTATCTTTAGCTATCAGCAATGTTGTATTTTGATCCATCCTGTCCCTCCATTCCTGCATTATTTCTTATTATAAAAAAAAAAACCAGAAAATAGCAATTGAAACGCTTAAATGTACATAAAAAACGGAAAGAATTGTTTCAATTTGAGTGCAAAATGCTGATTTGGCGTAAATTTTATTTGAGCCCTAAATAATAAAGACGAAACGGACATCGAAAAATTTTAATAAAGTAAAAAACTTCTAGGAAAGAGGTCAAAAAAAAGTGTTCAGCTTCAAGAAAAAAATAAGAATATCCGAAAAAAAGCTTCTCCTTGTTTTCTGGATCGTTTTATTTTTTTTCAGAAGAAGTGACTTTTTGACCCGCTGTTTATTCCTGTCCCGGACCGGCGCATTCATTTAATTTGATGAATGCGCCGGCCGCTGTCTTCTTGCGGAAAAAAACCACTTTCTTCAGCTTGCAAGCAGTGGTGAATATGGATCGCCTCTATATCGCCTTGCCTTTTTGATATAAATCATCCTCATATTCGTCCGAACCAATTTTAAAGAAGCCTTTTGATTGCCAAAATTTTTCTTGTTTTGCTGTGCTCAAATTCAGCTGAAAATATTCAGACCCCTGAGAGATCATTTTTTCCTGCAAGAGCTCAAAAAAATGTGAACCATAGCCGCGATCTCGATACTTTTTCTCCACACAGTAATCGAGAATAAAACCTTTGCCGTCTTCAGACGTATAAATAACATAATCAACAAAACCTGCATACTTCCCGTCCAGCATAAAAAAACAAACAAATCCTTGATCAATTTTTCTTTGAAAAAGTTCCATAAGCAAATCGTGGTATTCCCGAGAAAAAAACCAAGCCTGCTCTTCTTTTCTCTGCGAACTGTCAGCCGGCTGCTGATTCAAAATATCTCTGCACATATACGCAGACCATTTTTCCCAAAAAAAGGAAAAATCATTTGAAGTTGTTGCCATTTTTAATTCCATTTTTTTCATAGATCACTTCTCCTAAAATTTTAAGGGCACAAAAAATAAGCCCAAGATTTTCTCCCAGGCTCAATTCTTAGCAGATCCATTTTCAAAAAAGCGGTCACTTACGCTGGGAGTGGTAAGAACATTTTTTTATTTGCTGATTGTTTTTCATGACACACCACTCCTTCCATATCTCAGTTTTATTATACCCGCATTTTCAATAAACAACCAGGTTTTTTTATAAAAATAAAAA
>JAATEZ010000021.1 GCA_015655485.1 Lactobacillales bacterium
GGTTTGATCAGTGGGGTAGCGGCTTTTACGAAGGCTGTCAGCCCAATCACAAAAGTCATGGGTGTTGAGCCTGCGGGAGCAGCTTCGATGACACAATCGTTGATTTTGGATAAAATCGTTCCATTAGAAACAATGGATAAATTTGTTGATGGAGCAGCAGTGAAAGAAGTGGGAGACTTAACTTTTGCCAATACCAAAGCATATGTAGACGAAATGCTGAGCGTCCCAGAAGGACAAGTTTGCACAACGATTCTGGAATTATATACCAAACAAGCCATTGTAGCCGAACCAGCAGGAGCTTTGAGTGTGGCCGCATTAGAACAATATCAAGAAAAAATTCAAGGTAAAACAGTGGTTTGTATTATTAGCGGTGGGAATAATGACATTGATCGTATGCAGGAAATCGAAGAACGCTCACTGATGTTTGAAGGTCTAAAACATTATTTTATCATCAATTTTCCGCAAAGACCAGGAGCGTTAAAAGAGTTTGTGACAAATATTTTAGGACCAAATGATGATATCACTAAATTTGAATATACAAAGAAAGTCAATCGCGGCAGCGGTCCGGTAGTTATTGGGGTTTTGCTGCAAAATCGAGGTGATTTTCCTGCTTTGACCGCTCGTTTAGCAGAGTTTGATCCGAATTATATTGATTTGAGTCAAAATCAATCACTTTATACATTGTTAGTGTGACAGCGGGCTTTAAAAAGGACTGAATAACACGGGAAAATCAATGGAGTATCTTTTTGAATGATCCGGCTTAAAATTTATGAAAGAAGCAAACTTTTCGGAGTCTGCTTCTTTTTTAGTTCGTCCGGCATGGTTTGCTGGCGCGGCAGAGCCAGTTCCTTCATATTTTTTTGCTTTGCAACAGGCGCAGAGTGACAAGGCTAAGAAAAATACAAATAATGCAAAGAGCGGCCATGGGTATGAGCAATTGAGGTGTTGTTGATCCAAAACCAATCATAGATGCGGCAAAACATGTCAAGTAAAAAGATGAAGACACAGTCATAATGAATAGAAAAATGAGACAGACAGGAAATAGTTTTATGATGAGTGCTTTTTTTTTCAACGATATCAGCTAAAGGCAAGATAAAGATCAATCCAAAAGCATAGCCTAGTTGTGTCAGAGTGGGGATCCAGCTTACCAGGTTTTCACTTATGGAGTAGTAACGCGCGATCAGTTCAACCAAAGGCTGAGAATAATAAAGATTGGCAACAACCGCTCCGCAGGCAATGCTCATTATTACTATTTGTTTTGGTGTTAAATTCTCTCTTTCCATATAGACACTACGATCTTTCATTTCTTAATGCTAGTATAAACTTTAGAGTATGCTTCAGGGCAAGAGGAGATTTATATGAAAAGAGTATATATTTTCTAAGATCAGCTCAATGGCTGCAACTGACGTATTCATCATTTAAGTGCCGATTGGGACACAGAGAGCTGCGTGTCCGCTGGTTAGAGGGTGTTCTCCAGCTCAAGACGTGTTTTCTTAGGCAATTTTGCTAGAACTAATGAATAGGATTTATGGAGCAGCTGTAGAGTTTCAACAGGCGACAGGGTTGACTGCTGCAGAAGAATAGAGTTCCAGTGCGTTTTGTTGGTATAATAGCCCGGCAGGATAAACGAATATTGTTCACGCAGCAGTTCATTGTCGACTGGGGTGCCTTTAAAGGTTAAAACCAGTTGTTTTTCCTTGTTCTCTCCCAACAGGGCAAAAAACTTTCCTGCCAAATCAAAGTATTCACTTTCCCATTCTTTTCTATAGTATATTTTGACTCCTTTCCATTCAGCAGCTTGTTCTTTTAAAAAATTTAGCCAGTTTGATTGTTTAGAGATCATTTTTTTTCTTCCTCTCCTGTTGAAATTAAAAGCCATGGACTTTAGTCTGATTTTTTTCCAAGTTCAGGAAAGTTTTTTTCAATGCTAATCCTGCGGTACTGTTGCCCATGTATCCAGTTAATTGCCCATTTTTGCCAATGACCCGGTGACAAGGGATAAAAAGCGGCAAAGGATTGGCCTTGTTTGCCTGGCCAATCGCGCGGACGGCTTTAGGAGCATCAACAGACAGCGCGATTTCTTGATAAGTGCGCGTCTGTCCATAAGGAATTTTTAATAGTGCTTGCCAAACTTTTTGTTGAAAGGCGGTCCCGCTAGTCAAATGCAGCGGAACTTCAAAAGATGAGCGTTCACCGGAAAAGTATTCCTCCAGTTGTTGTTTAGCCGTTTTAAGAATATCCGAACTGCACGTTGTCTCATGCGGCGGGGGTTCTTTGTATGGAGTGTTTTTTAAAATAAGATGAGCGTGGGTCAGGCCGATATTGTCTGCTTGCAGATCGATATCTACTAGATCATTCGTGTATAGCATAAGTACTCCCTTCAGCAAAATATTTTTTCATATGATATGATTATGATACTATAGACTAAGAAAAATAGATACTGAGGAAAGCCTGATCAAAATGGAAGAAATACATATTTTACATACCAACGATTTACATTCACATTTAGAAAATTGGCCTAAAATACGTCGTTTTTTAAATGGGCGTAAACAAAAACTTATAGCAGCGGATAAAAGCGTGATCACAGTGGATCTAGGCGATTTTGTGGACCGTGTCCATCCATTGACGGAGGCGACGGATGGCAAAGCCAATGTTAGTCTGATGGATCAAGTGGAGTATGATGCTGTGACTATTGGCAATAATGAAGGAGTCGGCAACAGTCATTTCCAGCTGGAACATCTATATGACCAGGCAGATTTTTCTGTGATACTAGGGAATCTGCGTGATAAAAAAACTCAGAAAGCGCCTCTCTGGGCATTGCCATATAAAATCATTGAAACCAAACAAGGGACCAGGATCGCTCTATTGGCCTTGACTGCACCATTTCCATTGACCTATGAGCCTAATGGCTGGGATATTTCAGAGGTGGATGAGGTCTTGCCGCAACTATTATCAAGTGTTCGATCACAGGCGGATATTCTGGTTTTAATGTCTCATTTGGGCATTCAAGAGGAAAGGCGAATAGCTGAAAAATATCCAGAAATAGAAGTCGTTTTGGGTTCCCATACGCATCATTTATTTGTAAATGGGGAATGTCATCAAAAGGTGCTCTTGGCTGCTGCCGGAAAATTTGGACGTTTTATTGGAGAGGTCACTCTGCGAATAAAAGACCATCATCTCGTTTTTTCACAAGCAAATGTCACGGCAACGGATCCATTACCGGAAATTCCACAAGATGTGGTGGAAATTAATGGGTATGAAAGAAAAGGCCACGAATTATTGCAGCAGCAAAAGGTGGCTAAGCTGCCTTTTGCTTTGA
>JAATEZ010000140.1 GCA_015655485.1 Lactobacillales bacterium
GCACCGCCCGATCTTCTTTAAACAAGATAAAATCCAGGATATTGATGCCATAAACAGGATAAAGCGAGCTGTACTTGGCCCCATGGATCTTAGGCATCAATCGTTCCAGCTCGATACGGCCGTAATTGGAGCGATACTTTTCAGCCGCATAATATAAGGCTCTTTCTTTAAAATAAACCTGCGGCCTCAACTGGATCTCGATCGTGACCAGCGTCTGATCCTTCAATCGGGCAGACACATCGACTTCCGTATACAAAATCTTCCCTTCTGCCTGGTCTTTGTAAAAAGACTGGATGTCCTACGGGTTTTCAATGCCTGCTTCTTCTACTTGGATCTTTAACACATCTTCGATCAAGTGGATCAATAGGTGCCGATACTTCATACTGCCAAACACTTTTTTAAACAGAATATCATTCGTTGGGATCACTTTTTTACTGGACAAACGCCCACCTCATCCAATCATTATTGATTTTTTGTCAGGTAAAAAAAGCGAAGTCCAGTCAACTAAGAAATTGGCGCCTGATTCAGCTGACTTGCGATCAGCTGAAAGGAGTCCTGCGGTTTTTATGGCTCTATGATACACCAGATTTTTGCAAATAGACGGATTTCTCAGCTGAAATCAGCCGCATTTTTGATAAATTTTTCATTGTTAACGGTTCTGGTTTTTTACCTTTCAAAATAACATACGCAAAAATGAGGATTTGATTTTTTGCTGCTGAATATTTTTTTACTCTTTGGAAAAAAACGTTGATAAACAGTGTCATAAAAAAGCATGAACTGAAATTCATCAGTCCACGCTTCTCGCTTGGTACTTTATTTTGCGTCTGTCTTATGTCAGATAATTAATTTTAGTCACTGGGATCCAGCTTTTTTATGAAAATTGTCTTTATTTCGAACGGTTCTAAATTTAACCGGATCGTATCCGCTTGATGTTTCGTTTCATCCAGCGGCTCTTCCATTAGATTTGTTTCAAACCAATGGATCATAGTAAAAGCGGGTTTGAAAGAAATAACACGTTTGGCCCCGATATGATCATGGATTCTTAAGATGATTCCTTCCCCATTTTCTGAAGGCTTAATGGCATCAATAACGACTGGATAATCAGAAACGATAGTAAAGAACGAAGCCGAGTCCGGTGTTCTCTTTCCATCAAATACAGTCAAGGACTGATTGCAGGCCCAGGCAGCTTCAACGGTGCCGCCTGCAACAAAATCGCCCGAATGCGGATAGAGACTATAACGAAATTCTTGGATCCCTCTATCTGCCGATGGATCCGGATAGATCCCGCCTTTCAGCAAGGTTAGGCCGATGCGGTTTTCTTTGACATCATGACCATATTTGCAGTCATTTAACAAACTGACTCCATAAGTCCGATCAGACAAATCCACCCACTGATGGGCCACAGATTCGAACCGGGCCATATCCCAGCTTGTATTCCAGTGAGTCGGTCGTTTAACATTGCCGTATTGTATATCAAAGGTCGCTTCCGTCGCTCTGACATCTACATCAAAGCCGACTTTCAGCAGTTTCTGCCGTTCTTGCCAATTGACTGTCGTATCAAAATCGATGCGCCGATCTTCCTTGAAAAAGGTGATTCTTTGATCTACAGTGGACCGATCATACTGATAGGAAAATGCTAAAGATAGGGACAAATCATTTTCTTCTATTATATCTGCCGAAAGGAATATGAGCGATTCTGTTTTTTCAACATAGAACAAATCGATATCCCAAGCATCATAATTGATCGGCTTATCCTCAGACAAAGTAAAATAATTTCCCAGTCCTGCTTCTTTAAGTACATTCCGCTGATTTTCCACATCAAAAAGTCCGGTCATTTCCCCGCGGTCATTCCAGACAACTTCATAAAAAGGTGTGCTCAATTGGTTCAAACTTGTTGAATACTCAAACCATTCTCTACTTGTTTTTGTTGTCTCTGCTTCTATAAATCTCACCGTTTTTGTTCCCAGACCAGAAATATTCGGGATCAGCAGCGTATGTGCCAAACCATTATAACTGGATTCCAGCAAATCATGCTTCTCATCAACAAACCGGCCTGGTCTGTTCTCAGAAATCGTGACCAAGTCTGACCGTTTCCAGCCGGCGGAATTAAAAATCGTATACGTATCTTTTTCATTACTAAAGCAATTTGCGGCTTGTGATAATATCTCTTGAGCGATATCGCCTGCTTTCTGATACTCAATCTTATTATCTTCATAGACTTCTTTTATGGACGATCCGGGAATGATATCATGAAATTGATTTCTTAAGAGGATCTGCCAGCCTGGATCCAAGTGATTTTTTAATTCATTGGCTTTCTTTTTATCAAACAAGAGCGCGGTCAAAATTTCAGTTTCTCTATAGCGCAGTTCCAACTTGCGATTCATTTTTTTGACAAAGGCTTGAGAAGTATACGTTCCCCGATGATATTCTAAATAAAGTTCTCCATCCCAGGTATGCACATAATTTTGTGTTGACTCAATATTTTTATGCAGTCTTCTAAAATAATCATCGGCTCTTCCGGTTTTTACATTAGGAATAACCGGCATCTGATCTAAACGGCGGCGTTTTTCCAGCATGTCCCTGGTCACGCCCCCGCCGCCATCCCCATATCCATAGGACAATAATAAATCAGAATTAAGGTCTTTGTCCCGATATGCCTCATAGATCCCTGTCACAGTATAAGGTTCAAGATCGCCATTATAAGTGTAATACCAAGTATCCTTCGTCATATCAATAGAGGTCGGGGTCGTAATAAAATGGGTAAGGATCTCGCTGCCGTCGATTCCTTTCCAGATAAAAGTATCATTCGGCATTCTGTTATATTGATTCCAGCTGATTTTAGTCGTCATAAACGTATCGATGCCGCTTTTTTTTAAGATTTGCGGCAAAGCCCAGGAGTAGCCGAAAACGTCGGGCAGCCATAGATAATGGATATCCCGGTTGAATTCTTGCTTGATAAATTGTTTTCCTTTGAGTATTTGCCGCACTAAGGATTCTCCGGAAGGAATATTGCAATCCGCCTCAAGCCACATTCCTCCGTCTACTTCCCAGCGCCCTTCATCGATCCTGGCTTTGATTTTCTGATAAATCTCAGGATAGTCTTCCTTAATGAATTGATACAATTGCGGTTGGGTCTGTAAGAAAATATAATCCGGATACTGTTCCATTAAGCGCAATACCGTTGAAAAAGAACGGGCAGCTTTTTCTCTCGTATGCTTTAGACGCCATAACCAGGCGACATCGATATGGGTATGCCCGATAGCATAAATATTGACCAGAGAAGTAGGATCGACTTCTTTCAAATAATTTTGCAGAGTCTGATCTGCTCTATAAACGGAGTGATAGAATTCATCAGAGCCTGGATTCGTCCAATCCAGCTGATTGATGCTTTTGTTCAGGACATTCAGCAGCTGCTGCTTTTCAGGAACGTTATCCTGCAGCTGAGCGATGGTTTTTTCCATGATGTCTGCGGTAAAAAAGAAATCATCGGCCGGCTCATCCAGTTCATAAAGATCGGCACAAATAAATTGATGCGATTGGATCTGCTCCGGACCGCCGCCTTCCAAGCCTGACCACAATCTCAAACTGATTTTAAGCGTTTTCCCATAATATTCAGGATCGATAAATACTTCTTTATGGTTTGAGTCGACGCCTTGATAGGGCACATTATCGATGAATAGAAGTGATTCGAAGCCAGAGTTGTAGCCTCCGCCGGTTCTGCCGAAATCAAAATAAAAGAGTTGTCTCACTTGCGGATTTTTTTTAGGGATCTCCATAGAGGTTTCGATCCATAAATAGTAATCTCTCCCCGACCAATGATCTCCTTTTTTAAAATCTTTTTTTTCAAGTGTTTCGCCCGGATATTTTTCAGATTTGGTTTTATCTTCCCAGACTGTCCAGTTCTCAATTTTCAACGGATCCTTGTAACGATAATTATTTAGTTCTTTGATCCTTTCGCCAATCTTTCTCTCTTTAAAAAACATACGCTCCTCCTTTTCCAATCGAAAAAATTTATTGATTTTGATATAAGTTATTCTACTACGATTTGGAAAACAAATTCAAATGGATCTGAAAATACCTTGTATCGTTCTAAAGGCTCCGGACCGCAGCTGTTGCTCCCAAGGCCTCTGACTAAATGATCCATACGCAAGACCGTTGTCTGATCCTGAACTGATTTGAAATCAGTTCTTGCGGTCGTTTCTGCTATCGGGACCATGTTGAAATTAAACAGTTTAGTACTCTTAAAGGTAAGCTTGCCTCCTCCGTTCATTTTTACTTGCGCCCAGCGCAAGTCCGTCCGGTTCCCTGATTCTTGTTTAATGATATAAGGAAAGCGCCAATCGGCTAAAGAAGCTCGATACTTTCCTATAAAAGCGGAGGCTTTGCTGTCAGGATAAGATTCCTGCGGGCCGCGGCCGTACCAGGTGACGGTGTCAACTTCAGAAATCATAGGAAGATCGTAACCGATCCGCGGTAATTCCCTCGGCGCATCTCCGTCAAACCACCCCTTTACACTCATTGTTAAGGTGCCATTGCCGGATATCCATAAAAGGATCGCCAGTTCAATTCCCCAGTTAACGACTGGAGGAGAA
>JAATEZ010000197.1 GCA_015655485.1 Lactobacillales bacterium
GAACTACCCTCCCCTGAAAAAGCTGAAAAACTTTTGATTTGCATCAATGGACTGGGTTCGACTACCATGATGGAGCTGTACATTATTATGAAAGAAGTTCACCAAATATTGACCGATGCTCATTACATCATTTATGACAGTGTGGTCGGCAGTTTCTGTACTACTCAAGAGATGGCTGGTTTTTCCATCACGTTGCTGCCGTTGGATGGAGAGTTGACCGAGTATTATGATCGGCCGGGTGCTTCGCCGCATTATTTTAAGGGAGTGAGGGAATAATGGAAGCATTGAGTATTGAACAAACCCAAGCGATGATAATCTATACAGCCGGAAAGATTTTGGAACAGGCAGATGAGCTGGGAGCGATCGATAGGAAAATCGGAGATGGAGATCATGGAATTGGCATGAGCATCGGTTGCCGGGAGATCATCAAAATCGTTAAAAATAAGAAATATGAAACAGTCAGTGAAATTTTTAAAGATGCCGGTATGGGCATGATTCAAACAATGGGCGGGGCTTCCGGAGTTTTATTTGGTTCTTTATTTATCGGGATCGCCAAAGAAACATCCGGCGGGAAATTGACGGCGGCGGCTTTAGCATCGGGAATGGGAACAGCTGTCAAAGAGATCAAAATCAGGGGCGGTGCCTCTTTAGGGGATAAAACGATGCTGGATTCTTTGGAGCCGGCTGTCCAGGCACTGCGCCAAGCTTCTGAGACCGATACTGATTTAAATAGCGGCCTTCTCGCGGCACAAGCTGCGGCCGAAAAAGGGGTCGAGGCGACCAAAAAATATCCGGCGAAATTTGGACGGGCCAGAACTCTGGGCGAGCGGTCGGTCGGTTATCAGGATGCCGGAGCGACCTCGGTGTATTATCTCATAAAAGCTATGTCGGAATATGTGGAAGGAGCAAGTAAATGAAAGTAGGAATCGGTGCAGATCATAATGCTTTTCAGTATAAAGAAGAGGTGCGGATCTATCTAAAAGAGCTGGGCTATGAAGTTAAAGATTACGGCTGTTATTCAAAAGAAGCAGTGGATTACCCGGAGATTGCTTTTACTGTGTGCAACGGAGTCTTAGCGAAAGAAGTAGAAAGGGGAATTCTTTTTTGCGGAACGGGGATTGGGATGGCCATCGCGGCTAATAAAGTACCTGGTATCCGGGCGGCACAAGTTGTCGATCCTTATTCTGCCGAGCGGGCCCAACTAAGTAATGATGCTCAAGTAATCACGATCGGCGCCAAGGTCATGGGGATCGAAGTCGTGAAAAAAGTCATCGTGGAGTATTTAGCTCATCAATTTCAAGGCGGGAATTCGGCTCAAAAAATCAGGCAGATCATGGACCAAGAAAAAAAATCTATGAAATAAATAAGCTGATAAATGAATAATAAAAGGAGGACTAGCGTTGACCAAGAGAAAACCGATCGTCGGGATCAGTCTGAAAATGTATCAGAATCATATCCAGGAGGCAGTTGATTTTGCCAAAGAAGTGGCGCGTCTGACCGGTGCAGAAGAAAACGTGGAACAATTTTTTTGTCCGGGTATGGGGGTGATGTACCCTGTTGCGCAAATATTGAAGGATACTCAAATTGGTCTGGGTTCGCAAAACATGGGGCCGGCAGAAAATGGGGCTTATACAGGTGAATTTTCATTGGAGTCGCTGATCGATATGCAAGGAAAATATGTTGAATTGGGGCATTGTGAACGTCGACAGATTTTTCATGAAAGTGATGAAATGATCCACCAAAAAATTCTTTTAGCTCTGGAACACAAATTGATTCCGGTACTTTGTATTGGAGAAACAGCGAAATATGAAGAGGATGAGCAGCTGAAAGAGTATTTATATAAGCAATTGATGCTGGATCTTCAATTTATTGAAACGGAAAAATTAAGAAAGGTTATTTTAGCCTATGAACCAGTCTGGGCAGTTGGTCAGTCATTGGCAGCGAGTTCCGTACATGTCCATCGGGTTCACGGCCTGATCCGAGAGCTGTTGACACAACAATTTTCCAAAGAAAC
>JAATEZ010000106.1 GCA_015655485.1 Lactobacillales bacterium
AGGAGCAGGCGGCCATCTTGAAAGCATTCGATAGTCCCGACGCTGTGCAGGCCTCCGGTATCCGTGAATTCTTCTAAGGGAAATTACCAAAAAAATGAAAGCAACCATTTAATCGACCAAAGCTTCTGAATCCAGAAAAGCGGAATGAGGCATGTCAGGCTTTGAGCAATAAGGAAAAGGAAATTAAGGATGGAAGGGAGAAAAAAATGTCAGGGTTATTTGGAACATTGGGTACCGCAAATAAAGGAATGAATGCCCAGCAAATTGCTTTACAGACAACAAGTCATAATATTGCGAATGCGAATACAGAAGGTTATTCACGACAGCAGACACATATTGAGGCTGATTCTCCCTATTATCTGAGCGGAGTAGGAAGCATCGGGACAGGAGTCAAAGTGGATAGTGTTTCTAGGATCGTTGATGATTATGTTGTCGGTCAAATTCGTGATGAAAATTCTGACTATCAATATTATTCGCAGAAATCAGATGTTTTAGGTCAATTAGAAATTATTTTTAATGCCTCATCCACTTCAGGATTGACTACTGATTTAAATGATTTTTTTAATTCTTGGAAAGATCTGGGAGAAAACCCTGAAAACGGCAGCAACTCCAGAAGTATTGTTTTGGAAAAATCCAATACATTAACTTCCACGATCAATCAGATGGCTGAGAATATAAATGATTTATCCAAAGATACCTTAGATCAAATAGAAAAAAATGCTTTAGATTTTAATGGGAAGGTCAAAGAGCTGCAAACCTTGAATTCACAGCTGGAGGCTTTAGCAAAAGATGGAGAAACGCCCAACGATTTGCTGGATAAAAGAGATGAACTACTGAAAGATATTTCCTCTTTTGACAAAATTGAAACTTCATTTGATACTGTTGGAAGAGCCTTTATCAAGTTGAACGGTCAGGATGTTTTAACGAAAGATACTATTCGTTCAATCAGTGTTGTAACAGAGAAAACAGCGGATGGCAAGTTTCTGGTTTCACACAATGGGAACAGTTTAGAAACGCCGCAGGAAGTCAGCGGAGATTATCAAATCGGCGGATTGCTGCTTACTGACAATTCTGGTTCACAAACTTCTTATCAGTCTGTTGAAGCTTCTTCCGGTATTATGAAAGGTTTGCAGGAATCTTTTGTTGAATTGGGTGATCGTCTAAATGAATTGAATGGTTTTGCTTATAATTTAGGTACAATGGTCAATATTGTTCATAGTGGCGGCACAGACTTAGATGAAAATTTATTTTTTGATCTTGGTGACACACAAGACTATGCCTCGAATATCAAAGTCGACGATGCCATAAAGGCCGATTCCGGGAAAATTCAAGCAGGAAAAAATGGATCGGATTCTGAATCCGGAGATGGTTCCCGGGCAACAGCAATATCTAAACTTCAGGATCTAAAGCTGAAAAACCAGTTGGATTTAAGCCATGTGGAGTATGATGATTCAAGTATGTCTATCAAGGATCAGGAAGCCGGTTTAACTTCTTATGGAACTTTTGTCGATATTGTGACAAAAAATGGGATATCTAAGCAACAGGCAGACAGCACAATGGATTCGCAAGAAAAGCTGCTGGCTCAATTGACTGATCGCAGGGAATCGATTTCCGGTGTTAATATCAATGAGGAAGTTTCTGATATCATTCGTTTTCAAAGAGCTTTTCAAGCAAACGCCCGAGTGATTTCAGTCGTTTCGGAAATGTTGGATACTTTGATCAATCGGACAGGAGTGTGAAATAAATGAGAGTCACCAATACTATGGTTTATAAATACTTTTTAAGAAATCTTGACACAAATATGAATAAAGCACAAAAATATCAAAATCAACTTTCAAGTTTGGAAGAAATCAGTAAATCATCGGATGATCCTTTGCTCATGTCCAAAATTCTTAATTTGCAAAGTTCTATATCAGCGAATGAAAATTATGCTTCTACGATAAAGGATGCTCTTTCCTGGTCTCAAACACAGGATTCCGCGCTCTCAAGTGTTACAGATTCTTTACAGCGCATAAGAACATTGATCGAGTCTTCAGGAACTGATTCACAAGGAGCCGATGAATTAGCGGCCAATAAAAGCGAAATAGTTTCTGAAATAGAAAGCATGGTGGATTCTCTGAATACTAATTTTGATGGCAGATATATTTTTAGCGGGCAAAAAACGCAAACACGTCCTTTTGAGGTCGTCAAAAATACTGCTGGAGAAGTAACTGGTATCCAGTATAATGGCTCTGAAAATGCTGGCAGTCTTGAAAGAGAAGTAGCTAAGGGCGTTTCAATCGATATGATTTGTGATGGAAAACAGATTTTAAATGAATCAGGAACTGCAGATGTTCCAGATAATTTAAGTACTTTTTTTAGTGATGTTTTAACGGCTTTAAACAACGGGGATACAGCCAAATTGTCGGGTGTTCTGCTAGAAAAAGCAGATGATTATACTGAAAATGTTGTGGATCTGCGAACAAGGATCGGTGCGACCTATAATCGTCTGGAAGCTACTCAAGAACGCAATACAAGTGAAAAAACCAATTTAAACGAAGTTCTCTCCAATAAACAGGGAATTGATCTTGCAGAAAAATATATGGAATATTCTAATCAGATGGTCGCTTATCAAGCTTCTTTGGCAATGGGCACCAAAGTATTGCAAACAAGTATTTTGGATTATCTATAAACGACATAACGGGCCGTTTCTTTTGCGTGTCTGTTTATTTTCCAATCAAGCAAAGAATTGGAAAGAACATAAATTCTATTGGAGAATCACATTTTTTGTGATTTTCCTTTTTTTTGATCCAGCTTCATTCCGCTTTTCTGGGTCCAGCTTCATGAGGCAGGCTCTTCGGCAATAAGTCAGGAAAAATTTGCGCTGTCGGTCATCGCTCTTTTTTTCCTTTTCCTTATTGCTCAAAGCCTGAAATGCCTCATTCCGCTTTTCTGTTTAGCACAAAATAGGTGAAAAAAAATGGGAAAAACTTTATAATAGAAAGAACTGGAAAGGTTCGACCTTCAAATCGAGAATAATTTCAGAATCTCAAGAAATGATGGTGAATGCATGAAAAAAAACAGCGAAACGCGTGTAGTTGTCGGTATGAGCGGAGGGGTAGATTCCTCTGTGACGGCGTTATTACTGAAGGAACAGGGGTATGATGTTATTGGTAT
>JAATEZ010000141.1 GCA_015655485.1 Lactobacillales bacterium
ATCAATTGGAGTGATAAAGGAGTGATTCAATTCCAAGGTGATATCCTTTACTATCTGATCCGCATCTTTTTCATATTGATGAATTTTTTTTGATTGCTCATGTAACTCTTCAAAATCATACTCCATGACTATTTCCAGCAGTTCATTTGCCGCCAACTCAACCAGCTGGGCTAATTTTTCAAGTTCCACAAAATAATCAAAATGCTTCTTCTTTGCCATGATTTTCCTCCTAATACTCTTTCAATTCATTAAAAAACAGCTAAGAATAGTTTTGCCATCAGAAAGGCTATGATGCCGCAGCCGGGAAATGTAAAAACCCAAGCCATAACCATTTCTCTTACGATCCTCCAATTGACACTTGAAAGCCGTTTGGCCGCGCCTACCCCCATGATCGCTGTCGTCTTTGTATGAGTCGTTGAAACGGGGATACCCAGCAAAGAAGTACCGAATAAACAAATCGCCGCACTGATATCAGCAGAAAAGCCTTGATATTTTTCCAGCTTGACCATATCCATACCCACTGATTTAATGATCCTCATGCCCCCGACTGAAGTTCCCAATCCCATGACTAAAGAACACAGGACCATGACCCAAATTGGGATGGTAAACGCTCCATTGGCATTCTTCCCTGCTAGGCCATTGTAATAAAGGCTTAACATAAAAACACCCATAAACTTTTGACCATCTTGTGCTCCATGCAAAAAAGCCATTGCGGCAGCTCCCAGACCTTGTCCAGCATTAAAAATGCGATCGGCTTTTCTTCGAGCGATATTTTTAAAAGTCAGCTCAATCAGTTTGGTAATAAAGTACCCGCCAAAAAAGCCAAAAATCGTCGAAACTGCAAGACCGATAATGACTTTGATCCATTCATCAAAATTTACCGCGTACACTCCGCCCAATGACATCGCCGCCCCTGTTAATCCCGCGATCAGGGCATGGCTTTCACTCGTAGGAATACCAAAAAACCACGCAGCCACTGACCAGACCACGATCGCAAATAAAGAAGCTGCCAAAGCGATTTGAGACGAATTTCCTTGTCCGTCAAAACTAACGATTTTGCTGATCGTCTCAGCTACTTGAGCATTAAAAAAAGTCATGACCAGAGCACCCAAAAAATTACATACAACGGCCATACCAATCGCGAATCTTGGTGCCAACACCCGAGTTGAAACTGCTGTTGCTATAGCATTAGGAGCATCTGTCCAGCCATTAACAAAAATGACTCCCATCACTAAAACCGCAGTTATCACTAATGAAACACTCACTTTTTATTTACCCCGCTTAAATAGATTTCATTTATTGAGTTCATTCATCGATAATCATAACATAAGTACGGGATGCAAAGAAAACATTTTTTTTAAATGTCATTATATCCTTTTATTTGTTTGCGCTACCTCAATCTCACTTATATTTTAATTTACATGTAGTGACGTTTTATTTTCAGGATTTGTCCCAGACCATAATTATATATCTGATATTTATTTTATTCTGGTCCTTGCCGTGGTTTTATTACAGAAAAATCAATAAACTTTAATGATCAATGATAACATGGTGAATACATCACATGAAAAGTTTATATTTTTTTCTCCTATATTTTTTTGTTTCTTAACCTTTTTTTAGAACAGATTGTTAGTTTATTATATTTTAATTGAAACTCGAATCACATTCCATGATAAAGGCTTTAAAGATGCTTTGATTGTATTTTTCCATAACTTCATACTCCCAGTTGATGTTGGTCTGACTGCTTGCTTAAATTTTGTATTAGTTTCTTTTTTATTAAATCCTGCCATTTCACTAAAATCAATAACCTCGTCTAATTCAATATCTGTCGTTATTTCAAATTCTACACTATCATCAATTGATTTGTTAATAACAAATATAACCAATTCCCTATTTTCTTTATTAATAATTCCTATTGAATCCACGTAAGGAACGTCTTTTATTTCATTGGTCGAATATTTTTTCACTTGAGTATTTGAAACTAACGCAGTTCCTCTTCCAAATTTTGATGCTTGCATAAACGGATAGAATATTGTTTGAGCCCATGCTTTTCCATCGTTTTCTGTCATGATTGGAGCAATAACATTAACTAATTG
>JAATEZ010000097.1 GCA_015655485.1 Lactobacillales bacterium
CAGAAAAAGCAATTGAACATAGTGGCTTAAACGAAACTGCTTACGTTTCATTAACTGCATCAGATGTAGAAAACATCTTGAAAAAATGCTTGTAAAAAACATATACTTAAAAAGTAAAAAGCTTAGGAATTGGAACTGAACTCCTAAAATGAGACAGTAATAAAAACACCTATGCGGCTGCTTATTTTCGATAATCTCTGGGAGATAAGTAACCATATTTATGTTGAATTCTCTTTTCATTATAATGCTTGATGAAATTTTGTACAGTTTCGATTACACGAGATATAGAGCTTTCAATCTCTGGGTGTATTGATAACGTTTCAGTCTTTAGAGTGAAACGAAACCTATTGGAGCATTATCATTAGGTGTCCCTTTTTGGGGCATGCTTCTGGTAATGTTCTTTTCTTCAGTTGCTTGATAATACGCATAGGATGTATAGACAGATCCCTGATTAAAGTTAGTTAACTGGTTAAGAGTGTCTAAAACACACGCAATATCTTGTTTATCACTGATTGTATAGGGCAAAATTTATTCATTAAATAAATCCATAATACTAGAAAGATAGAATCTTTTCGGACCATAATTTTCTATCAATCAAATTCTTTGTTTTGAAGTATGCCGGATCTAGTCGTTTTGCTTTTTTATTTTCACTCGGCAATTCCAACCGTAGGTTTACGTAATTCGTTGAACTACTTTATGGCTTACGGATATTTATTTTTGAAATAAAAAGGTGATTTTTCGATGACTGTGAGTGTAAGTATGTTCCTTGTAAAGTTCCTTAACGCAAGTCATTCGGTCATCGTTTTTAGTCCAACGATAATACGTGCTTCGTGGGACATTTAAATAGGGCACCTAACCAAGTGATTGGGGCTGATTTTTACATGAATTCAACGGGATGTTTTTATATTCATTTTGACCTATGTGGCCAGTTTCTATTAGCTGCAAATTTTAGCAGTATTTTTATCAACTCTATCAATAAAGACTATTATAGCTAGTTATAGTAGAAATAATTTCTGTTTTAACTATTTTTTTACAAAAAAATTAGAAACGACAGATTACATCCTATCGTTTCTAAAAATTACAGTGCTGTTTATTGGTTGGTTTTGTATTTTATTTAGTAATAGCGTCAGCATTAATATAGCCAATGAGATTGCCTTGTTTATAGAGCTCATAGTATTTTACGCCGGTAACGGGTTGGGTGTAAAGAGCGGAGGCATCATAGACAGTGCCAATACTCGCCTTTGGCACAACTTTTTTTGAGAAATTTAAATCATTCCAGATAGTCCAATCTTTTGTGATGGTTACTTTCTGATTTAGTTTCGTAACAGCTAAAGGAGCAGTAGCATCGGCATTCAAATAACCCATCCATTTTCCATCTTTTTGGTAAATCGAATAATAGACAGCACCGTTACCGGTGGTGTAAGAACCGTTTACTTCGTAAACGGTACCCACAGAAGCTAGTCCCTTTTTGGCAGAAAAATCAAAATCCCCCCAAAAATTAAAGTTTGCTTTTTTAATTGACACGGATTCATTATGAGCAATCCATTTGAAATCTCTGACTGCGTCAGCATTAATATAACCAATGAGAGTTCCTTGTTTATAGAGCTCATAGTATTTGCCTCCGTTGGTATGCGTATATATTTTTTTTGTTTTATAGACAGTACCTACGGATGCATTTGCAATCGCTTTATTTTGAAGGGTCAGATCAGTCCAAATGGACCAATTTTTAGTTATAGTAACATTTTTATCAATATCTTGTGATGGATAGGAAGGCTTGTCTGATAAAATTCTTCTAGCAAAAGATGGATAGAAGTAACTAATATTTGTTATTTTCACAACGTCTCCTGGTTTTGGAGCGTGAAGCATTTGCCCGTTTCCGATATAGATTCCGACATGATATGTGTTGCCGCGGCTGCCATAAAATAATAGATCACCAGGTAATAACGTAGACAGGCTAATCTCTTTACCTTGAGTTTCTTGTCCAGTTGTTACGCGAGGAAGATTTATTCCTACTGCATGGCTGTAGACCCATTGGACAAGTCCTGAACAATCGAATCCGCTTGGAGTGGTTCCTCCCCATACATATGGAACGCCTAGGTATTTTTTTGCTTCGTTGACTACTTTACTTTGGTCCGAATTCATCGTGATAGAGGCTCTAGGTGTTAGTGTCATATTGGGAAATTCTGGCATGTTCATAATTTGTTGAAATTGATCTTCTGTATAACCAACAGCCAATGATTTTTCTTTTTCTGTTTCGTAATTTATGATTTTGCTTTCTGTCGAAGAAGTCGTTGGATTATGTGTACTTTCACTCGTTTGCTCGGAAGCTTCAGCAGTTTCTGATGCAGAGCTATGTTCTGAAGAGAGGGCTTCCGAATCTAACGGGCTGTTAGTGGGACTGGTTCCTTCTGTTTTAATATTTGAAGAGGTGGTACTTGTTTCATCTGAATAGGCGATAGGTGTTATCAAATTCAGTGAGAGTAACGAAATGATTACCAAAGAGATTAAAAATTTGTTTTTTTTCATTTTTTCATTTTCCTCCTAATAATATAAAATAACCTACAATATTTATTGTAGGTTATTTTATATTATTATTCAATTTATTTTTAGATACAACAGTAAAACAATAACATTTTAACTAAAAAAAATTATAAATAGTACTTTTTAGAAACAGATAAATCATCATTTAGTTCATAGACAAGTGGTTGTCCTGTTGGGATTTCAAGGCCCATGATAGCATCGTCGGAAATTACTTCAATATGTTTCGCTAAAGCACGTAAGGAATTA
>JAATEZ010000071.1 GCA_015655485.1 Lactobacillales bacterium
TCAAAAAAAATTTCCCGGTTATTATTTTTAGTTATTTATATAGTCCTCCGTCTTATTTCATTTGTTTTATTTGATAATCAATTCATGGCAGGAACACAACCGACTGATCTAATCGTCTATTTTTTGCTTTTTTCAGGAATTTTCGTGTTGACTTCTTTCATTGTTGATTTATCCGTCTCAGTTTCAGAATCTGTCCATGTTTATCGCAGTGAAGCGATATATGATCATTTAACCGGTCTATATAACAAAGAGACTTTTCATTTTTTTATGGACCAGGTTTATAGTGCATCTTTAAAAAAAAAGACGGCCTTTTCGATCGCAATCATTGACATTGATGATTTCAAACAAGTAAATGATAAATTTGGGCATCGATCTGGTGATGAAGCGCTGATTTTTTTCAGTGATATGGCTAAAGGTTTGAATAATGACTACCTGTTTAACATCTGTCGTATCGGTGGAGATGAGTTTGCTATAGTTGATATATCTGAAGGATTTCAATTAAACGAATTTTTAAAAAAACTTCAAAATATGTTGCAAAATACGCCGCTTCTTTTTGAAAATCATCTTATTGAATTGACGATTTCTGTCGGTGTTGTGCACTATTCAGGCAGATTAATGAGTCAAGGCAGCTCGAAAGTGGAATATATTTTTGAGGAAGCGGATAAGGCTCTTTATCAAGCTAAAAAACGTGGAAAAAACGGTATTGCTCAGTTTACCAGATAAACAGACTCTCAATGAAGATCTATATAAAAGTTTTCAGCGGCGAACTTCATTTTTTATTTCATTTCTTTTTTGCTGTCATTTTTAAATCAGCGGCTAAAATCGATTGAGACATTTAATGGCGATTTAGACTATACGAGTGTGATTATCAGTATTTTATTAAAAGATCCATTCACCAAGTCGGATGGATAGCTTGATGGACAGCACAACTATTTTATATTAAAAATTTTTAAAGGTGGATGTTACTGCTGTCCATCTTTTTTTGTTGTCAATTTAGATAAAGTGATTTATCGGAAATAAAACAATCTGTGAAACTTCATCCGTTTTTCTGATAATGGCGGCGATTTCCCGAATAGTACTTTTTTGTTTAAAAACGAAATATGGCTAAATTGATTTTAAAGTTAAGCCGGCATTAGGAAAATGGCAAGACTTTTAAAAAAGTGCTATTGCTGTAATATTTTTGTGAGGTAAAATTAAGATAGTTTTGGAAGGGCTTTCTTTGCACGGTTTAAAAGATTTAAACTTTGTTTTGTATTTCAGGAGGGAAGAAAATTTGCATAAGAAAATCATTTATAAAAATGGATTGACTCAGGCAAAAGATATTGATGGCTGGGTAAAGGAGGGAAAAATAAAGATATCTTTTGATGAAGGGATGATCCTAGAGAATGGAGCAGAGGAATCACTAGGTGATCATGCTCATTGGACTTATTGGCTGCCTCAGGATTTTCCTGAGAATATTGAAGTGGAATGGAAATTTAAGCCATTAAGGGAACCTGGATTGGGCATGATTTTCTTTGCCGCAGCAGGACTAAATGGAGAATCCATATTTTCCGAGCACTTAGAAAAACGTAATGGCTATTATCCTCAATATCATTCCGGAGATATCAATGTATATCATATTTCCTATTTTCGTCATAAAAATGAATCCGAACTTGCCTTTAGAACTTGCAATTTAAGAAAAAGCAAAGGATTTTACCTTGTTGCTCAGGGAGCGGATCCGCTGCCTCCCGCAAAAGAGGCTCTTGATTTTTATCAAATGAAGTTAATAAAATTCCATAATACTATTTCTTTCTATATCAATGAACTAAAACTTTTTGAATGGAACGATGATGGAGCAGAATACGGTCCAGTTTTAAAAAAAGGAAAAATTGGTTTTCGACAGATGGCACCAATGAAAGCTATCTACAAGGATTTAGTTGTTTATGAATTATTTTAAAGAAAGGCGGAATGATCAATGGTCAGAAGCTTTTAATCAAGGTAAAAAATTTTTTTATTAGGTCCTGTCAACATGGATTACTTTCCTGCCTGCCGTTGTTAAGGTGGTCCTGGTTTATTTTGTTATTATGAATTTATGTTTTGTAGGGAGAGCGATGATTTTTTATATTTGGAATTCTATATAGGGATGAAGGGTTGATCAAAAATGGGAATGAAATGGTTGGATCATGCACCGAAATTTAAAAGAGGTATAAATTGGGGGCATCCTTGGAAACGCGGGAGCCTAAAGGAAAGTGAAGTGAAGAATTTTATAAATGTTGGAGAAGTCCCGATACAAAGCCGGGTAATGGCTTATTGGCCGGATGGTTCAATAAAGTGGACCAGTCACAGTGGCATATTTGCAGAAAACAATTTTTTAGAAAAAGAGCTTTATCAAACAGGAACAAAGGGAAATTCAAAGTCAAGTTATTTAGCTGAGGAAAAGTATAATGGGATTTATATAAAAAATACGAGTATGACAGCATTTTTTCCTAAACATGGGGAAGGGATCCATTTACTGGACTGGGTAAAGGAAAGGGATCAATTAAAACTCGAGGGGCTGAAGTTGATTGCCAGAGTAAAAGGTCAGGATTGTCTGTCCAGAGTGACTCAGTTAGAACTAGAAGAAAACGGACCCATAAAATGTGTGATAAAAGTCTCCGGAAGTATCTTTTTTGAGGAGAAGGAAATACAAAACTTTATTCTTCGGTTTAGATTTTATCGAGATATTCAAGAAATAGAAATTGTCCATACGATTCTTATCGCTAGCGACATCCCGGTTGAGGGGATCGGTTTGGAATATAAAGTTTCTTTAGTTGGTGAAAATTGGAACAGGCAGATCCGTTTGGCCGGTGACGATGGAATTTATAATGAACCGGCGCAGCTATTGCTTTCGAGAAAATACGGAAATAATAATGGGGCATATGCAGATCAAATAGCCGGAAAAATTGTTGAAACGGCGGCTAGTGAAGCCGATGTATTTGTTCAGGCAAAGGAAAATGCCATCTGGAATGATTATTATCTTTCGCAAAGGAATGCCAATTATTATGAAATTCTTAAACGGACTAGTTCAAATTATTCACGAATCAAAGTGGGAGATGGCATTCATTCTAAAGGGTTAGTTTATGTTGGCGGAAGGAATGGCGGTGTTGCTTGTGCGGTAAAAAAGTTTTGGGAAAAAACACCTGCGATGATTGAAGTAAATGGATTAACAGAAAGTCATACTAGCGTCAAGGTATGGTTTTGGTCCCCTGAAGAAACAGCTATTGATTTTCGTCATTATTCTTCAAGAGATCATATGTTAAGCGCCTATGAAGGCATGGAAGAAATACGTTCTACTCCGATCGGGATCGGCAATACGAGTCAGTTATGGCTGCAGCTTTTTGAAAATATACCTGCTAATGATGAATTATGGAATTTGGCAGCAGAGAATGAAATACCAGCCCAAATTGTTATGGAACCGATAGATTATTATGAAACCAAGGCACTGGGAGTTTGGAGCCTGCCGAAAAAAGAAACTCCTATTCAAAAATATTTTGAAAAACAAATGGAAGATTTATTTGATTTTTATCAATTAGAAGTGAAGCAAAGAGGCTGGTACGGATACTGGAACTTTGGCGATGTCATGCATACTTACGATCCTTATCGGCATACATGGAGATATGATTTGGGCGGTTTTGCCTGGCAAAATACTGAACTGGTCCCTAACATTTGGCTTTGGCAGTCTTTTCTTAGAACCGGCAGTAAAGAAGTCTATTATATGGCTGAAGCCATGACAAGGCATACTTCGGAAGTTGATCAATATCATTTAGGCGAGTATAAAGGGTTGGGATCACGGCACAATGTGATCCATTGGGGCTGTCAATGCAAGGAAGTCCGGATGTCGATGGCAGGTCTTCACCGGTACTATTATTACTTGACTTGTGATGAACGCACAAGAGATATATTGATGGATGTCAAGGATAATGAATTTGCTTTAGAGCGGTTGGAACCCTTACGAGAGTTCTTTAAATCAGAGGATAATTATCTGCCGATTCGAGTAGGGCCGGACTGGTCATCGCTGGTTTCAAATTGGCTGACCGAGTGGGAGCGGACCAATGATTCCGTTTATGGTGAAAAAATCATGACTGGTATTCGGTGCATGGCAGAAACTCCTTACAAATTATTGTCAGGTCCATGTTTTATGTTTGATCCTGTATCCAAAAAAATAAAATATTATGGAACCGGCAACGTGGACAGCTATCATATGGTCATTTCGTTTGGGGCTCCGCAAGTCTGGATGGAATTAGCCGATATCTTAAAGAAGGATCAATGGAATCGCATGATTGCCGAGTTTGGCAGATTTTATTCCTTATCAAATGAACAGAAAGAAAATGAATCTGAGCATCTTCTGAATGACAAGAAATTTTCCTGGCCGATGTTCGGCAGCGGGATGATGGCTTATGCAGCTAATTATTATCAAGATGAAAAGATCGCTAAGAGAGCTTGGGATTGTTTGCTGGATACTGATATTTCCGGCGTTCCTTTACCGGTAGCAGATTCATTAAAAACTGTAACTAATTGGCGCACTATCAAGGAAATGCCATGGATTTCAACAAATGTTGTTTCTCAATGGTGTATCAACCTTATTTTATGTTTGGAATTGATTGGAGATCAAGTCCCAATTGAGATAATCAATAAACTGGAGGGAAAGAAATGAATAAAAACTGTAAGAAATTCATTGCCGCAGGCGGAAGCTTAGTATTGTCCTTATCTTTACTGGCTGCGTGCGGCGGCAGCGACAAATCAAGCTCAAAATCTGATTCATCGAGTTCTCAAGCAGGAGACAATACAATAACTATTATGTCTCCTTATATTGATAGTGAACCACCGGCAAAAGATAATCAGATACAGACTGCTTTAGAAAAATTAACTGGTCAAAAGATGGATATGACGTGGGTGGCCAACTCTTCTTATGCAGATAAGTTTAACGTAACTTTAGCAAGCGGAGACTTGCCAGAGATTATGGTAGTTCAAGGCAAAACTGCGGCATTTGTGAAGTCGGCGGAATCAGGAGCGTTTTGGGATTTAACCAATTATTTAAAAGATTATGATAATTTGGCTCAGGCGAATAAAACAACCCTTAAATCTTCGAGCGTCAACGGAAAAGTATACGGAATCTACAGAAGCCGCGACACGATCCGCAGTGCTGTGATCATTCGCAAGGACTGGTTGAAAAAATTAGGATTGGAGGTACCTAAAACAACAGAAGATCTTTACAATATTGCTAAAGCCTTCACGGAAGATGATCCTGACGGAAATGGCATCAATGATACTGTGGGCTTGAATATTCCTAAATGGGAGTCTATGAATAACGGAAGTATTTACGATATCATGGCTCTGTGGTATGGTGCAGGCAATTCTTGGGTCGAAAGTAAAAATGGTGATTTAGAACCAAGTTTCATGAGCAGCGCCTATTTGGATTCATTGACTTTCATCAAAAAGATGGTCGATGAGGGTTTAGTAAATTCTGATTATGCGACCTTAAGCACCGATAGCTGGAATGATAATTTTATTAATGGAAAAGCCGGGATCATCATAGACACCTATTCAAGAGGGAACACTCTAGCAAATACAATGGATGTGGCTGACAGTGATGATTATGTGGTGATGACTGGTAATTTAGAAGGACCTGACGGCAATATATATGCCTGGCCGACAGATGGTTACAGCGGTATGCTGGCTATTACTAAATCCAGTGTGAAAACCAAAGCTCAATTAAAGAAAGTGCTCTCATTTATCAATGATCTGAATAGTAAAGACGCGCAGGTATTATTGAATAATGGTATTGAAGGAGTCAATTTTAAATTGGATGATGGGTTTACTGTAGCGATTGATTCAGAGGAAGCAGAAAAAGTCAAAAACGCGGTGACTTCTTTAGCTCAAATCGGAACAAATGTTACAACCAAGAATTATATATATACTGCAAAACCGACTAATGATGCAACACAAGCGGTATATGACAATTGGCAAACAACGATGAAAGCCGATTTAGACAATGCTGTTTTCAATCCGGCTGCTGCCTATATTTCTGAAACATATACTACAAAAGGAACAGAGCTGGATACGATCATACTGGATGCCAGAATCAAATATATTGCAGGACAAATAGATAAAAACGGCTGGAAAGATGCCCTGGAATTATGGAAAAAATCCGGAGGCTCAGAAGTCATCTCTGAAATGACAAAATTATCTAAAACGACAAAATAATGAATTTTGTCTCTCAAATTGCCGACTCATTCATATGCTTAAATGAAGGAAACAGCTCTAAATATGAATAAATGGCGGGTCAAAAGCAGCTTCTCCGGAAAAGATCAAGCTATTCAGAAAACAGTAAAAGCTTTTTTCCGGATATTCTTGTTCTTTTCTTGAAGCTGAACACTTTTGGCCCAGCCTCTTGTTATAAAAAAGAGAAAAATTTAATGGAAAATAAAAATGTGAGATAGCGCGCCAAGTCTGCTTATTGTCTGATTCCATGCCACACAAGGCTTTGGAATTGACATCTACTTGATTATTCCATTTTTTTCTTTTTTGCTTTTTATTTTATTACTCGATCCTTCCAGTTTGACGGTATTTTTTTGGCTGTTGACAACTAGAATATAAACATAGGAGATTGTCATGAATGAAGAAGTTTAAGACTTTTACTTTTAAAAAAAAATTACAGATTTATAGTTTATTTATTTGTATTCCCATAATTGCTGTGGCACTTATTTTTAAAATATTATTAAATGGTCCTATACAGCAACAAATGGTAGAGAGCCATAGTAAAAGTGTTTCCAATCAATTTAATTATCTCAATCAGCAAGTAACGCAGCTTGAAAATTATGTTTATAATTTGAGTTATTCGCTAAACAGCAATAAAAGTGTCGCGGAAGTTGATCGATATACTGAATTTACAGATATCAATGAAATTTCTAATCAGCTATTTTTATTGGAAACAAATAGTTTGATTATTGAAAATAGTGAAATGATTATTTTTTCAGAGGATCCTTACATTATCACTTCGGGCGGTACGATTTCTATAAGTGATATTTCGGCTTATGATCAGTTTATACTACATAAAACTAATAGAGAGTGGAGAAAACAAAATAATCAAATTTTACTTTTACAAGATGTTAGTGTTCAGAGTCAAGTAGATGTTGTTCTGGTGGTTCAGTTAAATACTGAACAGCTTCTGTCTATTTTGTCGGCTGCCAACTCAAATGATAGTTTTTCGGCACTGACGATCGATGGGATCCAAATTGGAGACAGCCAAATCCCTAAAAAAATAAAACAGAAAGTTTTTGATGCAAAAAACAGCAAAGGTCAAATCGAATATGAAGGAAACCAATATAATTATTTAAGCTTGATTTATCCGCATTTGAATCAAACCTGGAAATATTATTCGGTGGTTTCAATCAGCAGCATTTTTGAGCCGCTTGCTACAGTTTCATCCTTACTGCTTTTGACAAGTCTAATATGTATTGCTATTACTTTTTTACTTACTCAAATATATAGCAGATGGTACTATAAACCAATTCGTGAATTAATGGAGCAGGTTTTTAAAGAGGAGGATTGGAGCCATGTGAATGAGTTTCAATATCTCAAAAATAAATGGGATACTTTAACTGAGGAACAGCATTCATTAAAAGCCAATTCAAAGAACAATAAAGAAAGAATATTTACTTCATTCATTAATCAAATCATTCAAGGAAGATATTCTTACTACACTGATTCAGAATTATTAGCCAAAGCCAATAATTTAGGTCTAAAATTTCATTCAAATTCACAGTTTCTGCTGATCAATTTTCAATTAACTGATTCCATTAATACTAATGAAAAGGCCGTAGGAAAAGAAAAAAATTTAAGTAATTTTTTAATCAATAATATTATCAGCGATATCAGCAGCAAATTTTTTAACACTGCCTTAATAGTATTTAATCAAAATAATTTTGTGACTGTATTCATTTCATTAGAAAATACTGATCAAGAAATAGAAAACGATTTTTTTGAA
>JAATEZ010000220.1 GCA_015655485.1 Lactobacillales bacterium
AGTACCCAGACTTATTAAAGGAATGTTAGCTGCGGATGGATTGGATTTATTATTACAAGAATATGCTGAGAATTTTCTTTTTGATTTGTCCTTTGAAGAAGATATAAAATGGCAAGTAAATCATGACTATTATTTTATCATGGAAGAAATTTCTAAAAAAGTGGCTTTAGATGTCTATAAAATCACTTCTGATATTGAGATACAATTTTTTGAAGCAGGTTCATTTTTAGAACTTATGAAGCTTTTTTCGAAGCAAATAAAAAGATTGTCGAAAATTGTTGCTGAGGAATTGAATAATCTGGATATTACCTCGGAAATAGTGCACTATCTTGATCAACATTACAATGAGGACCAAACACTAAAAACAATTGCTGAAAAATTCAACTATAATAGTGCCTATTTAGGGAAGAAATTCAAGAAAGATACGGGAAAAAGTTTTATTGCTTTTCTGGAAGATGTTCGCATGAGGCAAGCGGCTGATCTGCTAAAGACTTCTAATTTGATGGTCTACGAAATTGCTGAAAAATCAGGATATAAAAATGTGGATTACTTCTATAAAAAATTTAAGCAGTATTATCGAATATCTCCAAATGAATATCGTCAAAAAAATTTAAAGTGAGAGAAGAAGCGGATAGGAGACAATCCCTTCTTCTCTGCTTTTTTATAGTTTTTTGAGAATCACTAATTTTTAATGGATGATCCACTAATATAAGCGGTATAAAACTCAACTCGAAATTCTGTATAATCGTCTTAGCTGCTTAAGAAAGCGGTTTTTTATGAACTGATTTTGGTGAAGGGATCATTTTTAAGGCAGTTTGAGGAGGGAAAACAATGAGTTGGCTGTGCTTTGATATTGGAGGAACCTTTGTAAAATACGGTCTTTATACTGATCAGGGAAAACTGGAAGAGAAAGGAAAGTTTGCGACAGAAATAAATTCAGCAAATTTATTCATAGATTCATTAGTAAATCAGGCAGAAAAGATGGATGCAGCCGGCTCAATAAAGGGGATCGGCTTGAGTTTCCCGGGTTTCATCAATCCAGTTACGGGCGAAGCCGTATTAGCCGGCGCACTTACAGCACTTCATGGGAAGAATGTTATTGAAATGTTAAAATTCAAATTGCAAAAAAAATATCTTTTTGTGATCGAGAATGATGCCAATTGTGCGGCACTTGCCGAAAAATTCAATGGAAACGCAATCAAATGCAAAGATTTTGTTTTGATCACTATTGGAACAGGGATTGGCGGAGCAATCGTTATAGATGGTGTTGTGGTACATGGACGTTCTTTTCGTACGGGGGAGCTGGGAATGATGATCACCGACTTTCATAGGTCGTCATACAAAACTTTACATGATTTAGCTTCGACGAGTGCTTTAGTAACTAATTATAAACTAGTAAAAAAAATTCCGGCAAGTCAAATTATTAGCGGAGAACAAGTTTTTTCTGAAATGGCTGATCAGCAAATTTATCATTTGATCAAGGAATGGGCCTGTTTTGTAGCGATAGGGATCTTTAACACAGTGGTTTCACTTAACCCTGAAAAAGTACTGATCGGCGGAGGTGTGAGTCAAAATCCTGAACTGCTGCCTGTTATTAAAGAATGTCTGGCTGAAAATCCGCATTGGCAGGACTTTGAAGTGCCCATTGAAACTTGTCAGCATTTTAATGATTCCGGATTGATAGGAGCTTTATATTTACTTATGGAGCAAGCAAAAGCAGCTAAAAGCCAATGAATAATTTGAAATAAATATTTGATCCGGTCAGGATTGAAAAATTCCAGCAGGTATTTTACGGTTTTTGTTTTATTTTGTAAGATAAAAAATTTTAACAGGAAATAGAAGGAGAATAGGAAAATGAAATATTCAGATGGCGGATGGCTGCTAAAAGCCGGGTTTGATGTGAAATATGCGGTTCATGTTTATGATCTTTACCAAGAAGAAAACAAAATAATCTTTTATATGCCCTATAACTACATTGCCAACAAAGGAGGCACGTTAGATGGCGGTTTGTTAACGATGGAAATCACTACTCCGCATGAGGATGTGATTGGTATCAAATTGTACAATTACAAAGGAGAAAAATACCATAATCCTAATTTTGAGTTATATACAAAGAAAATTCTGCCGCAAATCAGCACGGAGGGCGAAGTCTACAGTTTTGAATCCGGAAAGCTTCGTGTAGAAATCTCTAAAGGAGCGGAACTTTTCACAAGATTTTATTATAATAATCATTTAATCACGCAAAGCGTTCCAAGATCTAAAGCTTTTATTATCGATCCCGAAGGAAATCCGCATGTCAGTGAACAATTGAGTATTGATGTCGGCGAAAACATTTATGGTTTGGGCGAGCGTTTCACGAATTTTGTTAAAAATGGCCAGAGTGTGGATATCTGGAACGCTGATGGCGGGACGGGAACCGAGCAAGCCTATAAAAATATTCCATTCTTTGTAAGTAGTAAAAATTATGGTGTCTTTGTTGATTCACCTGACAAAGTCAGCTTTGAAGTAGGCAGTGAAAAAGTTTCAAGAACACAGTTCAGCGTTCCTGGTCAAGTACTAGAGTATTATGTCATTGGGGGGCATAACTTAAAAGAGGTCTTGCGCAATTATACCGATCTGACCGGAAAGCCTTCATTACCTCCCGCGTGGTCTTTTGGTTTGTGGTTAAGTACATCTTTTCTGACGAACTACGATGAAGCGACGGTGAATTCTTTTGTGGACGGCATGGCAGAAAGGGATATTCCTTTAGAAGTTTTTCATTTTGATTGTTTGTGGATGAAAGAATATGAATGGTGCAATTTTACTTGGGATGAACGAACCTTCCCTGACCCGGTCAACATGCTGAAACGATTAAAAGCAAAAGGCTTAAAAATTTGTGTATGGATCAATCCGTATATTGGTCAAAAATCCTCTTTGTTTGATGAAGGCGTGGCAAACGGCTATTTTCTAAAGAAAGCAAATGGCGATGTTTGGCAATGGGACAAGTGGCAGGCGGGGATGGCTGTTGTTGATTTTACCAATCAGGGAGCGGTTAAGTGGTATACGAGCCAATTGAAACGGCTGCTTGATGGGGGGGTTGATTGCTTTAAAACCGATTTTGGCGAAAGAATTCCGGTGGATGTGATCTATGCTGATGGTTCGGATCCGCAAAAAATGCATAACTATTATGCTTTTTTATATAATAAAATCGTTTATGATTTATTAGTTGAAGTAAAGGGCAAGGAGGAAACTGTCTTGTTCGCCCGTTCGGCTTCGGTCGGTTCTCAGCAATTGCCGGTTCACTGGGGC
>JAATEZ010000121.1 GCA_015655485.1 Lactobacillales bacterium
CAATATTCTGTCGATCGGCCGAATATCGCTTATCAGATAGTTAAGGCTGAAAGCGACATAGAAAAAAAAGACCAGCTGCTGCTTTTTTTACAGAAATTTGCGGGGCCGGGAATCATCTATTTTTCCAGCAGAAAAAAAGCTGTTGAGGTTTCGCGATGGATCCAGCAGGTTTCCTCTTTGCGGTCAGCTTTTTATCACGGCGAACTCTCACCGATTGAGCGGCGAACATTACAAAAGCAGTTTCTTTCAGACGAACTGGACGTTCTATGTGCAACCAGCGCTTTTGGAATGGGGATCAATAAAGCCAATATTCGTTATGTCATCCACTATCATCTGCCTAACAGCCTGGAAGATTATTTACAAGAAACCGGCAGAGCGGGTCGGGACAATAAGGCTAGTCAGGCGGTTCTATTTTATCAAAAAGACGATGAAACGATCCATATCCATTTGCAAAGAAGGGTGATTCAGAGCTTTTACGAACTGCAAAGTCTGATGGGAAAGGATAAAAAATTGATACAAGAATATCTTTCTTTGGCAGATGACTTGCAGAAAAAATGGATATCGGCCAGTTTAAAAGGAGACCAGACATTAGCGGAGGTAAAAAATAAACTGACAGAAAAAAATCGGGAGAAAAAAGAACAGTTGCAGGCGATGCTGGATTACATTCATTTTAAAGGATGCCGCCGTGAATTTTTATTAACCTATTTTGATGAAGAACAGAAAAAGAAAAAAATTGTAAATTGTTGTGATAATTGCGGGATCGACAGTTCGATTTATCCGGCGCTGGTATCCCAAGATGATAGAATCGAGTGGAACAAGTTGGAAAATAGTCAAAAACGCTTAAAAAGATTATTCTTAGTAGAAATTTAAAGGACAGTATCTATAAAATATGGTACAATATTCTTCGAAAGATTTTTAAGGGGGATTCACATGAGTAAGAGGAAAAAAGATAAAAATAAGAATCAAAATGAGCCATGGGAGCAATCCATTTATGACACAAACTATACGACGACTTCTTCTCGCTCTGCGCAACGAAACTCAAAAAAAGGCAATAGTTTATTTTTGACTTTACTGGTTATTTTGATGGTGCTGATCATTGTTGTTCCAACCTCAGTCTATTTATTAATGATACGAGATAATGGCAGCAGCTCTAATGATTCGCAGACAGTGGTCTCGACAACAAAGAGTTCTTCAACAACCGCGAGCAGTTCGGCTGAAAGTTCTGCTGTATCCAGCAGTACAACGAGCCAAGATACAGCAAGCAGCTCTACCAGTGCTACCAGTGAAGATACGGAAACAGAACCGAGCTCCAGCGAAGCGGCAGCAAGCGGCAGTACTTATGTAGTAGTTTCTGGAGACAATTTATATAAAATAGCTTCCAGCAACGGTTTGACTGTAGATGAATTGAAGTCGTTAAATGGTTTGACCAGTAATGAACTTTCTGTCGGTCAAGTTCTAAAATTAAAATAAGTGATTTCATTCATTAGAAGCAGAGCATCGCTTTTATCATTTTGTAGTCAATGAATGGGGAACACAAAGGATGTTTTTTAGTGAATAAAAAAATCAGTATCGCGATCGATGGTCCGGCATCGGCGGGAAAAAGCACCGTAGCAAAAATATTGGCTAAAAATTTAAACTATATTTACTGTGATACAGGAGCCATGTATCGTAGTTTGACTTATTTGGCTTTGAAGAATCATTGCTCTTTTGAGGACGAGGCGGGGCTTTTGATCCTTCTGAACAAAATGCATTTAGAATTCGTGCCCACACTTTCCGGACAGCTGGTTTATGCTAATGGAGAGAATATCAGCTTGGCCATTCGGCAGCCTGATGTGACTAAGGGAGTATCAGCTGTTTCTGCGCATCGATTGATTCGTGAAAAATTCGTGATCCGTCAGCAGGAGATCGCAAAATCCGGCGGTATCGTCATGGATGGACGGGATATCGGCACGAAGGTCCTGCCGAACGCAGAAGTGAAGATTTTTCTGGTCGCTAGTGTTGAAGAAAGAGCTCAGAGAAGATATCGTGAAAACTTGGCGCAAGGGATAGCTGCTGACTTTGAAACTCTGAAACAAGAAATTGAAAAGAGAGATTTTATGGACAGTACTCGAAAGGAATCTCCATTGACTCAAGCGGCAGATGCTGTTATGCTTGATACCACCGGAATGACTATTGAAGATGTGGTTAAAAAAATCACTAAAATCGTTCAGGAAAAAGTGAAATCTTAAAAAAAATTTAAAAATCTATAGTAATCGTTTTATTTTTTAGGTAGAATGAGTTTATAAATCTTTTTGTTGGTAGAGGAGGATATTTCAGAGATGACGGATTTTGAGACAAACAGTGTAGATACAGAAAAAGAATCGATGTTGGATGCTATTAACAGTGTTCAAGAAGTAAAAGTCGGTGATATCGTTCAAGGCGAAGTTTTAGCTATCGATGACAGCAAACAAGCGATCGTTGGCATTATCGGTGCGGGTGTTGAGGGAGTAGTTCCCTTGAAAGAACTTTCTACGATCCCGGTTGAAAACATCACTGATGTAGTAAATATAGGTGATATTTTAGATTTAGTTGTCATAACTTCTATAGGAAAAGATAAAGAAAATGGCAGCTATTTATTATCGAAAAAACGTTTGGATGCTAAAAAAGTTTGGGAAGATATCGAAGTTGAATTTAATGAAGGAAAAATCATAGAGGCGCCAGTTACAGATGTTGTAAAAGGCGGACTTGTTGTGGATGCCGGTGTGCGCGGCTTTGTACCTGCTTCCATGGTTGAAGATCATTTTGTCTCTGATTTTTCTGATTATAAAGGCCAAACTCTGGCTTTTAAAATCATTGAGATCGAACCTTCTGAGAATCGTCTGATTTTATCTCACAAGGCGGTCGTTGAAGCCGAAAAGGCTGAGGCGAAGGTTAAACTGCTTGAAAAGCTGGCTGCTGGCGATATTGTAGAAGGCCAAGTGGCGCGGCTGACCAATTTTGGTGCTTTTGTGGATTTAGGCGGCATTGATGGATTGGTCCATGTCTCTGAGATCGCTCACAATCATGTGGATAAACCTTCTGATGTTTTGGCTGTAGGGGATACCGTAAAAGTAAAAATCTTATCGATCGATGCGGACGCAGATCGAGTTTCTCTTTCGATCAAAGCACTCTTGCCCGGTCCTTGGACTGATATAGAAGAAAAGGCTGCTGCCGGAACTGTGCTGGAAGGGGTTGTAAAAAGGCTGACCAGTTTTGGCGCTTTTGTAGAAGTTTTTCCTGGAGTAGAAGGCTTGGTGCATATTTCTCAAATCTCACATAAACACATCGCTACACCGCATGAGGTACTTCATGAAGGGGATACGATCAAAGTAAAAGTTTTAGAAGTACACCCAGAAGAACATCGAATCGGATTAAGTATCAAAGCTTTAGAGGATAAACCGGAAGATGAAAAGACTGAAGAGCTTGAGGAAGAAAAAAAGGTCAGTGATGCTCCTGAGGAGAGTACCGGTTTTACCGTAGGAGATATGGTTGGCGATCATTACAAGACTGAAAATGATGAAAGTGACACAGAATAGTTTCCTTTTATTTTGTTTCGTTTGATCAAACAGGAAAATGAGAGGATGAGACAAAACTCAAAAGTTTGTCTCATCCTTTTAACATGGTAAAATCCCTATGATTAAACTTGCTTATGTTGTGGTGATTCGTTAAACTACAGTGAGGTCCATCATGAAAAAAAGGAGGAATTGTAATTATGGCAAATCCGACTATTGCGATCGTAGGTCGTCCTAATGTGGGAAAGTCTACTTTATTTAATCGAATCGCTGGAGAACGTATTTCAATCGTTGAAGATACTCCAGGCATCACCAGAGATCGAATTTATGCAACTGGCGAGTGGTTAGGTAGAGAGTTCAGTATTATAGATACCGGTGGAATAGAAGTGAGCCAGGAGCCCTTTATGACTCAAATCAAGCATCAGGCAGAAATAGCTATCGATGAAGCAGATGTCATTCTTTTTGTGGTCAGCGGAAGAGAAGGGGTGACGGATGCCGATGAAAGAGTAGCAAAAATTCTATTCCGTAGCGGCAAACCAGTTTTATTAGCCGTCAACAAAGTTGATAATCCTGAAATGAGAAGTGATATTTTTGAATTTTATTCTTTGGGATTAGGTGATCCCTATCCGATTTCCAGTAGTCATGGTATCGGCTTGGGTGATTTATTAGATGCCGCAGTTAAACACTTTTCCACTGAAATCGAAGAAGAGGAGGATGGAACGATCCGCTTTAGTCTGATCGGACGGCCCAATGTCGGAAAATCTTCCTTGATCAATGCGATCTTAGGTGAGGAGCGTGTTCTTGTTTCTGAAATCGCGGGAACGACCCGTGATGCGATCGATACACATTTTATTTCTTCTGA
>JAATEZ010000228.1 GCA_015655485.1 Lactobacillales bacterium
CACAGATAATTTAGGTCTGGACATTGCAGGAGTAGAGTTGACTGATCGCGGCTTAGTAAAAGTGGATAATCAGGGAAGGACCAATGTCAAAAGTATTTTTGCGATCGGCGATATCACTGCTGGAGCAGCTTTAGCGCATAAGGCAAGCTATGAAGCAAAAATCGCAGCAGAAGCGATTTCGGGCAAACCCGTAGCGATCGATTATAAAGCAATGCCGGCAGTAGCCTTTACTGATCCGGAGTTAGCTACGGTAGGCTTGACAGAAGCGGAAGCAAAAGAAAAAGGGCTGGATGTTTCGGCTTCAAAATTTTCTCTTGCCGGTAATGGCCGGGCTTTATCATTGAATCAGACAGAGGGTTTTGTGAGATTAGTGACCACTAAGGAAGATCATGTGATCGTGGGAGCGCAAGTTGCCGGAGTGAATGCCAGTGATGTGATCGCTGAGTTAGGCCTGGCTGTGGAAGCCGGCATGAACGCTGAAGATATCGCATTGACGATCCATTCACATCCTTCTTTAGCTGAAGCTGTGATGGATACGGCGGAATTGGCTTTAGGCATGCCGATCCACGTATAATCATGAATAATTTTTTGATTCTAGAAAGTCCTTATAAACGGCTGTTTATGAGGACTTTTTTGGCTGATAAAATAATGTTTTTTTCAGTCCAAGAAACCTGGGTATAAAAAGAATTTTGCATGGAATAAAAAAACGACTTCGTCTATTCTTGATTCTTGAAAAAGCAAAGAGATTCAAGATGTGTTACACTGAATTAAAAAGAAGCTGCTTGATAAAAAAGCAAAGAGGGAAAAAATGAATAGTAATTATCAATATCCTTTATTGGAAAATCACTCATCGGAAGATTTGATAACCATAGTAGAATTATGGACAGCGGTAGAAAAAATTTACGAAGATGGTATGAAAGCCGAAGAATTTTTGGCAAAATATAGTCAGTTTAAAAACATCGTAAAAAGTATCGGCGAAGAAAAAAGCCTAGGAAAAAAGTTTGAGGCTGTTTCAGGGTATTCTTTATACAAAGCAGTTCAAGCGGCTAAGGAGAAGCAGCAGGGATTTATCAAGATAAAGTGAGGAATTGAAAGTTATGGAAACAAAAGCAACGGTCAAACAAGTCACTGAATGGGTCAAAGAAGCAGGCAAAAATGTTAGGAAAAGTTTGCAGCATCCATTAGTTGTGGAACAAAAAAGCGGCCGGACGGATCTAGTGACGAATATTGATAAAATGACAGAAACTTTTTTTGTGGATAAAATCAGAACAAATTATCCAGGTGCTAAAATTATGGGAGAAGAGGGCCTGGGTGATAAAGTGAGTTCACTAGAGGGTCAACTTTGGATCATTGATCCGATAGACGGCACTTTGAATTTTGTGAAACAGCAGGAAAACTTTTGCATTATGCTTGCTTTATATGTTGATGGAACAGGTGAACTTGGCTTTATCTATGAAGTGATGAAAGATAAATTGTATTATGGCGGCCGGTCGATAGGGATTTTTTGCAACGATGAACCGATGCGTTCCCCGCTGGATACCTCTTTGCAAGAGGGCCTGATCGGTATGAACAGCTACATGTATGTCCACAATATCGGCAACGCCCAAAAAATTGCCGATACAACGATGGGGGTTAGGATCAGCGGCTGTGCCGGTATTGAATTTATCCAAGTGATCAGAGGAAAACAAATCGCTTATTTATCAAATTTGGCGCCATGGGATTTTGCCGCCGGAAAAATTCTGGCTGAAGAGCTGGGATTAGTCACATCCGGATTAAATGGGAATGAAGTGGACTTATTACAAAAAAATCTTTTTTTAGTGGCTACAAAAAAAGCTGCAAAAGAGATTTTATCGGTTTTTGATTAGAATAAAATCTTGATATTACAGAAATGAAGATGTTTAGCTATTTTTTCAGAAAGTTTTCTGTTATAATAGAATGTCGAGTTGTATGTGACGAAAGTTAGTGGCGAAAAGCCACTGAAAGGAAGATAATTTTGAAAATAAGAAATGATATTCGCAATGTGGCCATTATTGCCCACGTTGACCATGGTAAAACAACGCTGGTAAATGAATTGTTGAAGCAGTCAGATACTTTAGATGACCACTTTCAGATTCAGGAACGGGCGATGGACTCAAATGATATAGAAAAAGAACGCGGGATCACTATTTTAGCCAAAAATACAGCAGTTATGTATAAAGGAACTAGAATTAATATTATGGATACCCCAGGTCATGCGGATTTTGGCGGGGAAGTTGAACGGATCATGAAAATGGTCGATGGGGTATTATTAGTAGTGGATGCGTATGAAGGAACCATGCCGCAAACGCGTTTTGTTTTAAAGAAAGCATTAGAACAAAAACTGATTCCAATCGTAGTTGTTAATAAAATTGACCGGGATGCTGCTCGTCCTCAAGAAGTAGTAGATGAAGTTCTGGAATTATTTATTGAATTGGGTGCAGATGGAGATCAATTAGAGTTCCCTGTCATTTATACTTCAGCAGTGGGTGGCACTTCAAGCTTGTCCGATGACCCAGAATCGCAAGAACACACGATGGATCCAGTCTTTGACACCATCGTTGATCATATACCGGCTCCAATCGATAATAGTGATGAACCTTTACAATTTCAAGTATCGCTTTTAGATTATAGTGATTATGTCGGTCGTATCGGGATTGGGCGGATCTTTAGAGGAACAATCAAAGTTGGCGATCATGTGGCTCTGTTAAAACTTGACGGATCAGTCAAAAAATTCCGGGTGACCAAGCTCTTTGGCTTCTTTGGATTAAAACGGGTAGAGATCCAAGAAGCAAAAGCTGGAGACTTGATCGCGGTTTCTGGA
>JAATEZ010000298.1 GCA_015655485.1 Lactobacillales bacterium
AAGGCAAAAAAATTATTTAAAACCGATACTGAGGAGGTCTTATTGGTTGAATATCTGAATCAGGCGACCGCATTGAATGGAGCCAAAAAAGATCAAATCATAGGTAAAGGGGCATTGAATAATCAGATCACCAGTCTTATTTTTGAAAAAATCAAAGCAAAAGGGATCCAAAGCCATTTTATCAAAAAATTGTCAAAAACCGAACAATTGATAGAAAGTGTGCAGATGTTTCCTTTAGAAGTCGTTGTTCGCAATACAGCTGCCGGCAGCTTCGCAAAACGTTTGGGAATAGAGGAAGGAACACCACTGCCTTTTCCGATTATTGAGTTTTATTTTAAAAAAGATGCTCTGGATGATCCGATAATTAATGAGGATCATATCCGGTTTTTAAAAATCGCCTCAACTGGTGAAATCGCTGAACTTAAACAGCAGGCATTGAAAATCGATCAAGTGCTGAAAGATTTGTTTTTAGAGATCGATATCAAACTGATTGATTTTAAAATCGAATTTGGGAAAAAAGCCGATGGAACGATTCTTTTAGCAGATGAAATTTCACCGGATACTTGCCGTTTATGGGACCTGAAGACGAATGATCATTTAGATAAGGATGTTTACCGCAGAGATCTGGGTGACTTGATTCCGGTTTATGAAGAAGTCTTGACTCGTTTAAACAAATAAAAATGAAGGAGTTTTTCGCTCATGTATTTTGTAAAAGTTTATGTGATGTATAAAGAATCAGTTTTAGATCCACAAGGTCAAGCCGTTTTGGGAGCTGTCCACCGGATGGGACATGAAGAGATCCAGGATATCCGCATCGGAAAATATTTTGAAATGAAAGTGGCTAAATCAGAGCGGCCGATCGAGGCAGTTATTGAGGAAGTTTGTGACAAGCTATTAGCGAACGTCAACATGGAAAGCTATCGCTATGAAATATCGGAGGCAGAATAATATGAAATTTGCGGTGATCGTCTTTCCGGGATCTAATTGTGACAGGGATATGCTTTGGGCAGTATCTGAGATTTTGGGTGAAGAAGCTTCCTATGTGCGGCACGATGAAACAAGTTTGGCTGGATTTGACGGGGTTTTGCTTCCCGGCGGATTTTCCTATGGCGACTATCTGCGCTGTGGAGCGATTTCAAGATTTTCCAATATCATGAGTGAGGTCATCCGTTTTGCCGAAGAAGGCAGGCCTGTTTTTGGAACTTGCAACGGTTTTCAAGTTTTGACAGAAGCAGGACTTTTGCCTGGTGCGCTAAAACGAAATGATTCTTTGCACTTTGTCTGCAAAACGATTCAATTAAAAGTGGTCAATAACGAGACTGCATTTACTTCAGAATATCGACAGAATGAAATCATTCGTGTCCCGATCGCTCATGGAGAAGGCAGCTACTATTGTGATGAAGCGACTTTGAGCAAACTCAAAGAAAATCACCAGATCGTCTTCACCTATGAAGGAGAAAATCCGAATGGGAGCATCGCCAATATCGCCGGGATCGTTAATGAAAAAGGGAATGTTCTGGTAATGATGCCGCATCCGGAACGAGCGGTGGAAGAGCTGCTTGGTTCTGCCGACGGGCTGCGTTTCTTCCAATCGATGGTTAAAAATTATGGGAAGGTGACCAATTAGACATGACAGCAAATGAGCCAACGCCAAAAGAAGTCAAAGAACAACGGTTGTATGCCAATTGGGGCTTGACCGATGAAGAATATGCTCTGATCGAAAAAAAGATTTTGAAAAGAATGCCAAATTATACAGAGACCGGTTTATTCGCGGTGATGTGGAGTGAACACTGTTCTTACAAGAATTCGAAACCGGTTTTGCGTAAATTTCCGACGTCTGGTCCGCAAGTACTGCAAGGGCCCGGCGAAGGAGCCGGGATCGTTGATATTGGGGACGGACAAGCAGTTGTATTTAAAGCGGAAAGTCATAATCATCCTTCAGCCGTCGAGCCTTATGAAGGAGCCGCGACTGGAGTTGGCGGGATCATCCGCGATATTTTTAGTATGGGTGCGCGACCGATCGCTATTTTAGATTCATTGAGATTTGGCGAACTGGATAATGAACACACAAAATATTTGCTAGAAGAGATCGTTGCCGGGATCAGCGGGTACGGAAATTGTATCGGCATCCCGACAGTTGGCGGCGAAGTTTCCTTTGACAGCTGTTATGAAGGCAATCCTTTAGTGAATGCGATGTGTGTCGGCCTTATTGATCATAAAGATGTACAAAAAGGGCAGGCCAAAGGTGTCGGCAATTTGATCATGTATGTGGGAGCAAAAACTGGACGCGACGGGATCCACGGAGCTACCTTCGCTTCAGAAGAATTTACGGAGGGTGAAGAACAGCAGCGTTCAGCGGTCCAGGTGGGCGATCCATTTATGGAAAAACTTCTGCTGGAAGCCTGTTTAGAGTTGATACTGGAACACCAGGATATATTGGTCGGGATCCAGGACATGGGAGCTGCCGGCCTGGTTTCTTCCAGCGCCGAGATGGCTTCCAAAGCCGGATCCGGGTTGATTTTGAATCTGGATGAAGTGCCTCAGCGGGAAACGAATATGACTCCCTATGAGATGATGCTTTCCGAATCACAGGAACGGATGCTGATTTGTGTGAAAAAAGGTCATGAAGCGGAAGTTGTTGAGCTTTTCAAAAAGTATGATCTGGATGCAGTCAACATTGGCTCGGTGACAGAGGATGCTTCTTATCGTTTATATCATCATGGCAAAGAAGTCGCAAATTTGCCGGTTGATGCCTTAGCAGAGGATGCTCCGGTCTATAACAAACCTTATACAGAACCTGAACGTATCAAAGAATTTGCGGCAATGGAAAATTTTGAACCAGAGATCACTGATGGCAAGGAAACTTTGCTGGGTTTGTTGCGACAACCGTCGATTGCCTCAAAGAAATCGATCTATGAAACCTACGATGCTCAAGTATTGACGAATACTGTTGTTTTGCCCGGCAGCGATGCCGCAGTTCTGCGGGTCCGCGGTACGAAAAAGGCTTTGGCTATGACAACGGATTGTAATGGCCGTTATCTTTACCTTGATCCTGAAGTGGGCGGTGCGATCGCGGTTGCCGAGGCCGCTCGTAATATCGTGGCAAGTGGCGGGAAGCCGCTTGCGATCACTGATTGTTTGAACTATGGTTCTCCTGATAAACCAGAAGTCTTCTGGGAGCTTTGGACTTCTGCCGATGGGATCGCGGCTGCCTGTAAGGAATTGGATACGCCGGTTATTTCAGGCAACGTTTCATTGTATAATGAAACGGACGGCAAGGCGATTTATCCTACGCCGATGATCGGTATGGTGGGATTGATCAATGATTTGGAACATATCACGACACAGGACTTTAAAAATATTGGCGACCTGATTTATTTAGTTGGAAACACAAAAGCTGATTTTAACGGCAGTGAACTGCAAAAAATGTTGTTAGGCAAAATCGAAGGAAAATTGATGGCTTTTGATCTGCAGGCAGAAAAACAAAATCAGGCTTTAGTGCTTCAGGCGATTCAAGCGGGTCTGGTGGCCAGTGCCCACGATTTATCAGAAGGCGGTTTAGGTGTGGCTCTGGCGGAAGCTGCTTTTAAAAATGATTTGGGTGTAGTGGTGCGTGTAGATTTTGCGACAAGCTATTTATTCTCGGAAACACAATCGCGATTCATACTTTCTGTCGCACCAGAAAATCAGGAAGAATTTGAAAAAATCATGGGAAATTCGGCGGAGCTGATCGGAGCAGTTGAATTCGGCGGGAAAATTGAAATAGCTACTGCCGATTCCGCTTTTAAGGTAACTGTGAAGGAAGCCAAACAAGTTTGGGAGGAAGCCATTCCATGTCTCATGAAATAAAAAGTTTAAATGAAGAATGTGGAATTTTCGGAGTTTGGGATCATCCGGATGCTGCGCGTGTAACTTATTTTGGATTGCACAGTCTGCAACACCGCGGCCAGGAAGGAGCCGGGATCGTTGCTAAAAATGGTTCGAAATTAAAGGGACATCGGGACTTGGGACTTTTATCGGAAGTTTTTAAAGATGATCGGCAATTAGAACGATTGGCCGGGAACGCAGCGATCGGACATGTGCGTTATGCCAGGGCCGGCAGCGGCAGTGTGGATAATATTCAGCCTTTTTTGTTTAAATTCTTTGATTGTGAAACAGGTTTGGCGCATAATGGGAACTTGACGAATGCGAAAAGCCTGCGTAAAGAGTTAGAAAAAGCCGGAGCGATCTTTCATTCTAACTCAGATACAGAAATCTTGATGCATTTGATCAGGCGCAGTAAACAAGCTACTTTTGAAGAAAAATTAAAAGAAAGTTTAAATTTGATCAAAGGCGGGTTTGCTTATTTGTTGATCACGGATAAGTCAATGATTGCTGCCCTTGATCCGAATGCTTTTCGTCCGCTATCAATAGGGAGAATGAAAAACGGTGCCATGGTGATCGCCAGTGAAACCTGTGCGTTAGAAGTAGTGGGAGCAGAATTTATCCGTGATGTAGGCCCTGGTGAAATGGTCATTATCAATGATCAGGGCTTCCGCATTGAAAAATATACTGAAGACACTCAATATGCGATCTGCTCCATGGAATTTGTCTATTTTGCCCGGCCGGATTCAAATATCGCGGGAGTCAATGTCCATACGGCGCGTAAACGGATGGGCAAGATCCTTTCAAGTGAGCAGCCCGTTGCTGCCGATATGGTGGTTGGTGTTCCGAATTCTTCTTTATCGGCTGCCAGCGGTTACGCGGAGGCCAGCGGTATTCCTTATGAAATGGGTCTTGTAAAAAATCAATACGTGGCCAGAACTTTTATCCAGCCGACGCAAGAATTGAGAGAACAAGGAGTTCGCATGAAATTATCCGCTGTTCGCGGTGTAGTTGCGGGGAAAAAAGTCATCATGGTAGATGATTCGATCGTTCGCGGGACGACCAGCCGGCGCATCGTTAATCTATTGCGCGAGGCTGGAGCCAAAGAAGTGCATGTAAGGATTGCTTCACCGCCATTAAAATATCCTTGTTTTTATGGAATCGATATTCAGACGCGAAAAGAACTGATCGCCGCTAATCATTCTATTGAAGAAATCAGGCAGTTGATTGGAGCCGATTCTTTATGATTTTTAAGTGAGACTGGTTTGATCGAGGCCATCGGATTGAATTTTGATGCGCCCTATACCGGGCTCTGCATGGCCTACTTTAATGGAGATTATCCAACACCTTTATATGATTATGAAGAAACTTATCGTGCTTCATTGGAAGAGAGAAATTCTTTTTTTTAAAAGTGCAGAAAAATTAGTAAATCAACCGTTATGTATTCAATAATAAAAGTTTTCAAGGATTCCGTAAGGAGGAGAAAAAATGGCGAACGCCTATTCAAAAGCCGGTGTAGATGTAGAAGCGGGCTATGAGGTCGTAGAGAGAATCAAAAAACATGTCAAAAGAACTGAACGCATGGGTGTCATGGGAGCGCTGGGTGGTTTCGGCGGTTGTTTTGATTTGAGTACGGTGGAAGTGAAGGAGCCAGTTTTAATATCGGGAACAGATGGTGTGGGAACCAAATTGATGGTTGCGATCCAAGAAGATAAGCATGATACGATCGGGATCGATTGTGTGGCGATGTGTGTCAATGATATTGTGGCACAAGGAGCAGAACCGCTTTATTTTTTAGATTATATCGCGACCGGGAAAAATATTCCGGCACGTTTAGAACAAGTGGTGGCTGGAGTGGCGGAAGGCTGTGTTCAGGCCGGCGCGGCTCTGATTGGCGGCGAGACGGCTGAAATGCCCGGAATGTATGGCGAAAATGACTATGATCTGGCTGGCTTTACGGTGGGGATCGCTGAAAAAAACCAGTTGGTGGATGGCAGTAAAATCAGTGCCGGTGACGTATTGATCGGCATCCCTTCGAGCGGGATCCATTCCAATGGTTATTCCTTAGTTCGAAAGATCTTTTTTGAAACGCATCAGTTTTCTGGAAGTGAACATTTGCCAAAATTAGGTCAAAAGAGTTTAGGAGCAGAGCTTTTGACCCCCACTAAAATTTATGTGAGAGCGGTATTGCCATTGGTGAAACAAAAGCTTGCCAATGGTATCGCTCATATCATAGGCGGCGGCTTTATCGAAAATATTCCAAGAATGCTGCCGCATGGATTAGCTGCAAAAATTCAATTAGGAACTTGGCCGGTATTGCCGATTTTTCAAGTTTTAGAAGAGTACGGACAGATCCCGCCTTTGGAGATGTATGAGATTTTTAATATGGGTATCGGGATGGTAGTGGCTGTGGCAAAAGAAGATATCGGACAAGTTCAAGCCCTGATTGAAGCGGCCGAAGAGAAAAGCTATGTCATCGGTCAAGTCATAAAGAAAGAAAAAGAAGCAGTGGAACTGTTAGAGGCCAAAATATGAGATTAGCGATCTTTGCTTCAGGCAACGGAACGAACTTTGAAGCGCTCGCTCAAGCTGCAGAAGCTAAAACCATTGATGCAAAAATCAGTTTCCTTTTTTGCGACAAGAAAACAGCTTATGCCTTAAAAAGAGCTGAAAAATATGATATTCCGATCTATGCCTTTTCGCCAAAAGAGTTCAACTCGAAGCAAGAATATGAAACAGAGTTACTGGAACTATTGGTGCGAGAGCAAATTGACCTGATTCTGTTAGCGGGATATATGCGGATCATCGGAGATACTCTTTTGACTGCTTTTCCTAAACGGATCATTAACATCCACCCGGCCTTGCTGCCGGCTTTTCCCGGTATCCATGGAATCAAGGATGCTTTTGAAGCGAAAGTTAGGGTGACGGGAGTAACGATCCACTATGTCGACTCAGGCGTAGATACAGGCCCGATTATTGCTCAGGAAAAAGTCCGCATTGGGGCAAAAGACACTTTGGAATCGCTGGAGGAAAAAATCCATCAAGTCGAGCATAAAATGTATCCTAAAGTTGTGGCTGAATTGGTAAAAGAGATCAAGAGCTAAAGGAGAGAAAACTAAAGCATGAAAAAAAGAGCGTTGATCAGTGTTTCAGATAAATCCGGGATCGTTGATTTTGCGAAAGAATTAACGGCACTGGATATTGAGATCCTTTCGACTGGCGGAACTAAAAAGGTTTTGGATGAAGCCGGTATTGCAACGATCAGTATTGAAGAAGTAACAGGGTTTCCTGAAATGATGGATGGACGAGTGAAAACCTTACATCCGTTGATTCATGGCGGATTATTAGGGAGAAGAGATAAGGCCGCTCATCTAGAGGCGATGCGCGAGCATGGAATCCTGCCGATTGATTATGTTTGCGTAAATTTATATCCATTTAAAGAAACTATTCAGAAAGAGCAGGTAACGACCGAAGAAGCTATTGAAAACATCGATATCGGCGGACCAAGTATGCTGCGCAGTGCGGCCAAAAATTATGCTGCGGTCACTGTTGTGGTAGATCCGGAAGATTATGCGCTTGTTTTAAATGAATTAAAGGAAAATAAGCAAACTACTTTGACGACCCGCGAGAAGCTGGCCGCTAAGGTCTTTCGGCATACCGCGGCATATGATGCGGTGATTGCCGATTTCTTGACGGATCTTTCGGATGAAAAAGAACCGGAAAAAGCAACCTTTACTTTTGAACGCAAACAGGACTTGCGTTATGGGGAAAATTCTCATCAAACGGCGGCTTTTTATGCGGATGCCATCCCCGTTGCTTTCTCGATCGCCAGTGCCAAACAACTGCATGGAAAAGAACTTTCCTACAATAATATTCGCGATGCGGATGCTGCGATCCGCATTTCCAGAGAATTTGAGAAGCCGACTGTGGTCGCACTGAAACACATGAATCCTTGCGGGATCGGAACTGCAGCAGATATATTCACCGCGTACAACTATGCTTATGAAGCAGATCCAATCTCTATTTTTGGCGGAATCATTGTTTTAAATCGTCCAGTTGATCTGTTGACGGCTGAAAAGATGCATGAACTTTTTTTAGAAATAATCATTGCTCCGAGCTTTGAACCGGCGGCTTTTGAATTGTTGGCTAAAAAGAAAAATCTGCGTCTATTAACTCTTGACTTCAGCCGGAAAAATGCTGCTGCGGCACCGGAAAGAGTCGCGGTATTGGGCGGGATGCTGGTCCAGGACCAAGATTTGATCGAAGAAATCCCGGAGAAATGGGAAGTAGTCACAAAACGCAGCCCCAGTCCCGAAGAACTTACGGCTTTGGCATTTGCCTGGAAAACAGTCAAGTATGTTAAGAGTAATGCCATTGTTGTTGCCAATGATCATCAAACTTTAGGAATCGGAGCAGGACAAATGAATCGTGTAGGTTCAGTGAAAATAGCCGTTGAACAGGCGGGAGAAAGAATCAATGAGGCTGTTTTAGCGAGTGATGCTTATTTTCCGATGGATGACAGTGTCGAGTATGCCGCTCAACATGGTATCAAGGCCATCGTACAGCCTGGCGGAAGTATACGTGATAAAGATTCCATTGCAATGGCAGATAAACATGGTCTGACAATGGTCTTTACCGGAATACGGCATTTTAGACATTGATAAATAAAAATAAAAAACTAAGCAATCGGAGGAAAACTCATGGGCTTAAAATTACTAGTAGTGGGTAGTGGCGGACGCGAGCATACGATCAGTCAAAAGTTGTTGAACAGTCCCAAAGTCGAACAGGTCTATTGTGCACCAGGAAACGCTGGCATGAAATTAGATGGGATCGAAGTCGTCGCTATTACTGAGGATGACCATCGAGGTTTGATTTCCTTTGCCCAAAAAAATAATATTGATTTGACCTTTATCGGTCCTGAAGACCCTTTAATAAATGGGATTGTTGATGACTTTGAAGCTGCCGGTTTAAAAGTATTTGGTCCTAAGAAAGCCGCTGCTTTGATCGAAGGGTCGAAAGATTTTGCCAAAGAGCTCATGGTCAAATATCAAATCCCGACAGCCGATCATCAAACCTTTCATGAGTATGGACCGGCTATTGCCTATGTCAAAGAAAAAGGCGCACCGATCGTGATCAAGGCGGATGGATTAGCCGCCGGCAAAGGTGTTGTCGTAGCTGAAACACTCGAAGAAGCAACATTGGCTTTAAAGGATATGCTTCAGGACAATAAATTTGGCGTCAGTGGAGCGAAGGTTGTAGTAGAAGAATTTTTGGCCGGAGAAGAGTTCTCGCTGTTGGCTTTTGTTAGAGGAACGGAGGTTTACCCAATGGTCATCGCTCAAGATCATAAACGCGCCTATGAAGACGATCGCGGACCGAATACAGGAGGAATGGGTGCTTACTCGCCGGTTCCGCAAATCTCAGAGGAGCTGGTCCAAGAAGCACTGGTAAAAATCGTGATTCCTGCTGCCGAGGGGTTGGTCGCTGAAGGACGTTCATTTACCGGGGTGCTTTATGCTGGTTTGATCGCAACAGCGAGCGGCCCGAAAGTGATCGAATTTAATGCTCGTTTTGGCGATCCGGAAACGCAGGTCGTTTTACAACGATTAGAAAGCGATTTGGCGATGATCATCGATGATTTGCTAAATGATCGAGTTCCTTCGATTGAATGGCAGCAAAGCGGGTATAGTTTGGGCGTTGTTGTGGCGGCAAATGGTTATCCGGGAAATTATAAAAAAGGCACTGTTCTGCCCGACTTTCAATTTATTGACAAGGAACAATTTCACGTTTATTTTGCCGGAGTGGCGGAAAAACAAGAACACTTAGTTACGAATGGCGGGAGAGTCTATCTAGTGGAAGCCAGTGGCGAAACGTTGCAGGCAGCCCAGAAAAAGGTTTATCAAGTATTAGATCAGCTGAATACTGAAGGTACCTTTTATCGCAGTGACATCGGTTTTAAAGGAATACGAAGTTAAGAAATTATTTTATTTGAATGAAAATTTAAAAAGTTGACAACTCGGCGGAGAATAAAAAACTGCCTGTATGTCAGCTTTTTTAACGTGCAAAAATTTCGCCTCAAAAAGACAAAAAAATATGTAATGCTTTATATACATACATTTTCATGAAAATGAAAAGGAAGTTACATACAAATGTAAGAAATAAAATTTCTTTTTTAAATAAATAATAAATTTATATTGAAATTTTATTTCTTTTATAGTATTATTCAGGTAAGAAAAGCTGACATCGAAAAATATTCTTGAAAATGAAGGATATTCGTTTTTTGAAATTGAAAATTTTTTTAAACAGCTTTCTGGTTCATGATTAAATTAGTTAAGGGGGGAATTATTTGTTAGGTTTTTCAGTGTTTTTAGGTCAGGAGATCACTAAAGATACTATCAGCTACATTGAGCAGTTATCAAAAACAGGTTTTACCGGGGTTTTTTCATCCCTGCACATTCCTGAAGACGATGCTGCTCAATATTTAGACCGTCTGAAGATTTTGGGGGCAGCAACGAAAAAAAATAAGTTGTCGCTAATGATCGATACTTCGGCCAATGCTTTAGAAAAAGCAGGTCTTTCTTTTCAAAATGTTAAATTGATCAAAGAATTAGGGATCACTGGGCTGCGTATGGATTATGGTATCGATAATGTGACGATTGCTCAATTATCGCATGAGTTGACCGTTGGTTTAAATGCCAGCACTATTTCAAAGCAGGACTTGAATGAACTAAAAGAAAATAAAGCGGATTTTACTAACATGGAGTTGTGGCATAATTATTATCCGCGCCCAGAGACTGGTCTGGACAGAGAATCATTTAAACAAAAAAACAGCAGTTTGCGAGTATTGGGATTAAAAGTCGTAGCATTTGTTCCTGGAGATGAAAAATTTCGCGGACCTTTATTTAAAGGACTACCAACATTGGAAGAACATCGTGGAGGCCATCCATTAGCAGGAGCTATTGATTTATTAGAAAATGCTGAAGTGGACGAGGTGTACATTGGCGATGAAGGAATATCAGAAAAAGCGATTCAACAATTTTATCACTATCAAAAAGAAAATCAGATATCACTTAATGTCAGACCGATAAATAAAGACTATATTTCGCTGATTTTAGGAGATCATGTAAATCGAATGGATGATGCGCGCGATGTGCTCCGCAGCCGCGATGCCAGATCAAAGCAGACACCTGCTATAAAGGCTGCAGCGGCAATAGAAAGGGCAATCGGCTCAGTGACGCTGGATAATGAGCTGTACGGAAGATACATGGGTGAGATCCAGGTGACTAAAAGGGATCTTGCTAAGGATAAAAAAGTGAATGTCATTGCAAAAGTGGTTCAGGATGATCTGGATTTGATTGGTCTGATCAAACCGGGACAAACATTTCATTTGCAACTGGAGGAGGAAAATCAAAATGGATCTAAGTGATTTGACCACGGAAAGCAGAAATACGAAGACGATGAATCTGGATCAGTTATCGACAAGGGAAGTTTTGGAAACAATGAATGCTGAAGATCGCAAGGTTCCTTTGGCGGTGGAGGCTGTTTTACCAGAAATTGAAAAGGTCGTTCATCAAATCATTATCAGCTTTCAAAAAGGAGGCAGGCTGATTTATGTTGGAGCGGGCACCAGCGGCCGGTTGGGTGTTTTAGACGCGGCTGAGTGTGTACCGACTTTTGGGACAGATCCCAAAATGGTTCAGGGATTGATCGCTGGCGGCATTGGAGCGATGACCTTCGCAGTGGAAGGAGCTGAGGATTCAAGCGAATTGGGCAAACAAGATTTAGTAGATATCGCTTTAACAGAAAAAGATGTAGTCGTTGGAATCGCTGCAAGCGGCAGAACTCCTTATGTTGTAGGAGCGCTCGATCATGCTGGTCAAATCGGAGCGGTCACAGCCGCGCTTTCGTGCAATAAAAGCTCAATCATCGGCCAACATGCTGACTATGCGATCGAAGTTGAGGTCGGACCGGAAATTTTAACCGGATCGACGCGATTGAAATCGGGGACAGCTCAGAAATTAGTATTGAACATGTTGTCCACAGCGGCTATGATCGGGATCGGAAAAGTTTATAAAAACTTAATGGTTGATGTTCAAGCGACCAATGAAAAACTGGTGGAGCGGGCAAAAAGGATCATCGTGGACGCAACGGAGTGTTCTTATGAAGTTGCCGGCGAAAAATTCGAAGAAGCGGATAAGAATGTGAAATTAGCTATTATTATGATTTTAACGGCTTCAACAAAAGAAGCAGCAGAAGATCGTTTGAGGTTAGGCAAAGGTTTTATAAGTCGATCAATAAACTCGTGAAGGGGAGAAAAAAAATGACAGAAACAAAAGAAGAACGTTTAGCCAGAGAAATTTATGCGCACGTCGGCGGTACGGATAATGTTTTGAAAGTAGTCCATTGCATGACTCGGGTCAGAATGGGGATCAAAGATGAAAATAAAGTCGATCTGGCAGGATTAAAAAAAGTGGATGGAGTCATGGGGGTCGTTGAAGACGAAACCTTGCAAATCGTGATCGGACCGGGAACTGTCAATAAAGTTGCGCAAAAAATGGTGGATACAGTGGGGGTCAAGTTAGGAGATGACTTTCCATCTGCCAGTCCCACTGCTGAAAAAATAAGCGGAAAAGAAGCAGTCGAACGAAAAGCTGCCGCAACGAAAGCGGATGTCAAAAAGAAAAATCAAAAACCGTGGTCGAAAGCCTTGAAATCTATTTCAAATATATTTGTCCCATTGATCCCAGCTTTCGTTGGTGCTGGCCTTATTGGTGGAGTGGCATCCATTCTTACCAATATGTTGACTGCAGGAGATCTTTCTGGAGCAAGCTGGGTCAATATCGCTGCCGTAATGAACATCATCAAAAATGGCGTATTTTCTTATTTAGTCATTTATGTTGGGATCAACAGTGCGACTGAATTTGGAGCTTCTCCCAGCCTTGGTGGAGTCATCGGTGGAGTCACACTCTTGACTGGAATGAACGTTGAAGCGCCGCTGCCAAATATTTTTACTGGGGGCAGTTTGAGTGCTGGGCAAGGTGGTATTATTGGTGTGATCCTTGCTGTATGGTTAATGGCTTATATTGAAAAACGATTACATCGTGCAGTTCCTGAGTCACTAGACATCATTGTCACACCAATGATCACGCTATTAGTCATGGGACTTATCACTATCTTTTTGATTATGCCGATAGCAGGAGCTATTTCTTATGGCTTGGTTGGAGCGATCAATTGGGTGCTCAATGTTGGCGGAGCCTTTTCAGGATTTGTATTAGGGGCCGCATTCTTACCGATGGTCATGTTCGGGCTGCATCAAATTCTTACTCCGATCCACTTAGAAATGATCAATCAGACTGGGAAGACTTTATTGTTGCCGATTTTAGCGATGGCCGGTGCTGGACAAGTAGGAGCTGCTATCGCACTTTGGGTAAAATGCCGCAAGAATACGCGCTTAGTTGAAATGATCAAGGGAGCGTTGCCGGTTGGGATACTGGGGATTGGAGAACCATTGATCTATGGTGTGACATTACCATTAGGAAAACCGTTTATCACAGCCTGTATCGGTGGAGGTATCGGCGGGGCTGTCATTGGTGCGCTTGGTAATATTGGCGCTATTTCTGTAGGACCAAGTGGTGTGGCTTTGATCCCATTGATCGCAGATGGACGCTGGTGGGGTTATTGTTTAGGGCTGCTAGCCGCTTATCTGGGCGGATTTATTGCCACCTTCTTCTTTGGTATCCCTAAAGACATAGAAGAATAAAAAACGAAAGTGAGGAGCAAGATGTTCACTGGGATTATCTTCGATATGGATGGAGTAATCATTGATTCTGAGCCGATTTATCGCAAAAGACGGGCTGATTTTTTTAGAGAAAATAATTTTTTCTTAACTAAAGTTCAGCAGGACCAGTTAGTTGGGATCCATCCCAAAGATATGTTCCGCTTTCTGTTTCCAAAGGATGCGGAAAAACAGGCGGAGTTTGGTTTACGCTATGAGCAATATAAAAAAAACTATTTTATCGATTTTAGAAGTATTGTTGATCCGAATATCGAATCAATTCTTGAAAGTGCTATGAAAAGAGGGTTGAAAATCGGCTTAGCTTCTTCTGGCGACTTCTCAACGATCAAAGCGATTTTAGCTGAAGCTAATTTAATTGAGTATTTTCAAGTGATCGTCAGC
>JAATEZ010000232.1 GCA_015655485.1 Lactobacillales bacterium
ACCTAAACCTAAAACACTTTTTTGCCATTTCTTCATGTAGTTCCTCCATCTTAAGTATCTATTTTTCCAATCAAAAACTTATGATCGACTCTATCATTATAATTCTTCCCCTTTAAGTTTACAAATAAGAAAAGCTGAATGAACTGGATCATCAGAAAAGCTGAAATGAGGCAGCTCGGACATTGAAAAATAGGAAAAGAAAAAATCAGCGATGAGTTATATCGCGGATTCTTTCCGGTATTATGAGTGAAAAAGTCTACAGCTCCTTCGATTTGAGGTGCTTTCTTAAATAAGCGGCCAGCTCCTGTGTTTCAGATTATCTGGAAAGCAGGTAGTTATGGTCAAAAACGATATCTAATTCATAGGAACCGATCTGATTTTTGACATCTTCTTGAATACGAGTCAGCAGCTCTTGATCAGACAGCTTGACTGTTTGAGGAACAACAACATCAAAACGAATGATTGTGTTGTTTCCTTTTTTCTCCATGCGGTAATCATGAAACCGCAAATCCAAATGGTAAGAGTAAATCAACTGTTTCATCTCATTATATATTTTATTTTGAGTAGGGTCGTGGATCGCTATTGGATCAATATGACAGACTAAATGAACATCCAAATTCTTTAAAAAATCTTGTTCGATTTGATCAATAATGGCGTGAGCCCGATTCAGGTCCCACTGATCATCCACTTCAATGTGAACAGAAGCATATTTTTTATTGGGTCCATAGGTATGTGTCAATAAATCGTGATAACCAAGAATGGATGGATGAGAAGAGAGCCGTTCCTTCATTTGCTCAATTTCTTTTTCGTTTGGTCCCATACCCAGCAAGCTGTCAATAAAACCTTTGATCATGGCCATACCGTTGAGAACGATGTAAATCGCAATGAGCAAACCAACGATGCCATCGATTCTTAGACCCGTCAATAATTCTGCACCGGCCGATATCAGGACAGTAATAGTTGTGAAAACATCATTTCTGCTATCGTTTGCCAATGTGATAAGGGTATTGGAATCGATTTTTTTAGCTACTTGTCTATAAAAATAGCTTTGCCAAATTTTTATGAAGATAGATAAAACTAAGATCACAAAAGTCAGTAGGGACACTTTCACGCTCTGAGGATTTAAAATGCGGTTAAAAGAAGTACTGAAAAACTGGAATCCTACAAAAATAATCAATAAGGAAACCATTAAACCACTAATATACTCAAACCGTTCGTGACCATAAGGATGCTCCTTGTCAGCAGGCTTTCCGGCAATTTGAAAGCCGACCAGAGTGATAACAGAAGAGGCGGTATCAGAAAGGTTGTTGACCGCATCAGCCATAATGGAGACACTGCCTGAGATCAAACCAATGAATATTTTAAGTACAAATAATAATAGATTGGAAAATAAACCGAAGACTCCAGCGGAGATCCCAAACCCTGAGCGCAAATCCTTTTTTGCCAGAGCTGATTTTTCAATTTTTTTTATTAGAAAATTTGTCATATTTTTTACCTGCCTAAAAAATTTATATCTTATCATTCTAAGCAATGAAGCCTCATTTGTCTAGCCTTTCGCTTTGCTTTTCATCTAATTGTTACAGTTTAGCAGAACCTGCTGAAATCATTACCGAACCCTTTTTTTTATGTTAGGTGCCCTTAAATGATCCGGCAGAAAAAGACAAAATTAAAAGGCTAACTCATCCTGCCGCTAGCCCCTTAAAAATTCTATTTGATTATTTTCCGGCCGAATAGGATAAATTCACGCCATGATCACCTGAAAGTCTTTTCTTATCGGCAGATCTTGGCGGTTGAAAATTCCGTATTCAGAAATTTTTGCATTCTCAAGAACAGCATTTGGCGTTCCGTCGACCAAGTCATCTAAGTATTTGGCAACAACAGCAGAAATATCTTTAGAGGCGGTTTTATAGAAGATACTAGGTGTATGGTCTACAACATAATGTGTGATACCGCCAATGTTATAGATGGGGTGATTTAAAGTAGTCGCATGAGAAGTCTCAATGGCTCCATGGGAATCGCAACTGACATCAATGATCAGGGCACCCGTTTTTAATCGCGGCAAATCATTTTTATAAAGAATGTGATCCGTTCGCGCTGTGTCCCAAGTGATTGCATTGACTAACACATCATAGAGACCGAGTTCTTCTCTAAAAAGTTTTTCTTGTGTGCGTGAGTAGCTGACGACCTCTGCTCCTAATTGGGTCAAGACACGTACAGCCCCATGAGCTACGTTGCCGCGCCCAAGTACGGCTACTTTGGTATCTCTAGGTAAAAAGCCCGCGATTTGATAAGCATGTATAACAGCAGCTTCGCCTGCTAATTCATTGTTTTTCCAAAAACAGTGTCGATTTTTATCATTCATATCTGCCCATTCATAGGCATTCAAATGACGACTGGCTAGAGCTTGAGCTGTTTTAGGATTTTGACCCGCATGGATCCAGCCGAAAATAGTTTGATTTTTTTTCAAATCATTTAAATAAGCTGCATCGCCGATCTTAGGTTCGCAAATAATATTTTGACTCAAAGCTTCTTCACTTGAAACTATGTGACAACCAAGATCAGTATAGGCTTTATCTGGAATATTTAAAACGTTTCCATAACTTTTTTCAAAATAGAGTGAAGATTTGTTCTTGATAAATTGTAGATCTGCCGGAAGTATGGCACGTCGTTTTTCATTTTCTTTATGGCTGACGACGAAACCGATTGTTTTTTTTGTTCGTTGATGCATAAATAACCTCATCTTTCTTATTCTGCATTTTGCAACGGGGCTAAATTTTCCTAAGAAATTTTTGAAAAGGCTGCATTTAATTTCTCTAGTTCTTGTTCTCCTTTTTCGGTCAAATGACTCAATTGGCGGAGAGGGGAGGAAACTATTTTTTCATTATTTTCTGACTGAGCTAAGTTATTCTCGAGGATATGATCGTAGGCTTTTTTTACGAAGTTTTCGGGGTGCTGGATTGTTTTATCATTATCTTCTTCAAGTTGGAAAGATAAGTGACCATTACTTTTGACATTTGCCAATAATAAGCGCAGAGCTTGACTAAAATCATTCATTAAATCACTTCCTCTCAGGTGGTTCCAGATAAGCATAACACAATCAAGCCTAATTAGCTTGCTATTCGATCGAATGTCAAAGGAACTGGACCAGTTAAAGAACAAAAGCGGGGGATCGTTAGAAAGACAAAGGATCAAATTTAAAATAAAACAGCCCTATTGACAACGGATAAAAAGAATGTCGACAAAGCTGTTTTATTCTTGATTTTATGGAGTCACTATCGTGTTTAGCCATTTTTCTGCTAAATAAGGCCAATCCCTGCATAGTTCAGTTTGTTTGGCCAGGCCTAAACCATGAGCTCCTTTTGGGAAAATATTTAAAGAAAATGGAATCCCTAAACGAGATAATTCAGCGGCGTATAACAAACTATTTTTTACAGGAACGCTTTTATCCTCAGCAGTATGCCATAAAAATGTTGGAGGGGTATTTGCGTGGACTTTTCTTTCAGCAGAAAAAGCCTTGGCTTTTGAAGCATCGGTGTTTAAAAAATGATTGCGACTATCCATATGTGTATAGGACTCACAAAAAGTGATGACCGGATAACATAAAAGAGCAAAGTGGATTTTTTCAGAAAGCTGATTTGAAGCCAGAGCAGCTAAATGTCCTCCGGCAGAGAATCCTATGACACCGATGTTTTTTGCATCTAAATTTTGCAGGGTCCTGCCTTGCTGGATAAGGTCAGCGGCTTCTTCGATATCTGCTAATAAATTTTCTGGCTGGATGTTTTCCAGCTGATAGAATAATATTCCCGCAGAATATCCTAAAGAATTCAGCCATTCAGCAATGTCGATTCCTTCTTTTTGAACGGACCAATGAGTGTAGCCGCCTCCTGGGAAAATAAAAATAAAGGGAGTTGGAACTGTTGCTTCCACTGGGTACAGTACAAGAGAAGATTGGCCGGGATCTAAATCCTGCTCGGTTGACACTTGTTCTTTTGACAATAATTTAAGCATAGTCTCTCCTTTAATTAAAAGCCAAAATAATTAGCTGCGTTATTATAAGAAACATCTTCAACAAGTTTTCCCAGAAGTTCTTCATTGTCCGGTGCTTCTCCTCGCTCAACCCACTCACCGATCAGCTCACACAGCACACGCCGGAAATATTCGTGTCTGGTATAAGACAAGAAGCTGCGCGAGTCTGTCAGCATACCAACGAAGTTGCTTAGCAAACTATTTTCAGCGAACAAATTTAATTGTTCGCGCATGCCGCTGCGCGTATCGTTATACCACCAACTTGAACCTAACTGCAGTTTCGCAGGAACATCTTTTTGGTAGCTGCCAAGAAGTGAAAGGAGGACGGGATAATCATTAGGATTCAATGAATAGAGAATCGTTTTTGGCAAACTATCCGTGATCTCAGCACGATCTAATAATTGCTTTAAAGGCGTTGCGATGGACAAGTCATTCATGCTGTCATACCCAGTGTCCGGACCTAATTTTTTGAACATCGGGGTATTATTATTGCGTTGAGCATGAATATGCAATTGCATAGTCCAATGATATTTATGATAAAGTACGATTAGAGCCGATAATAATTCTGTTCGATAGATCGTTATTTCTTCTTTGGTGAGGGTTTCTTTGTTCAATGCTTTTTGTAGAATAAGTGAAACCTCTTGTTCAGTGCCTTCTTTATAGTGTAAGATATCGACCGCGTGATCAGAAAGTTTACCGCCATTTTCGTCAAAATATTGGATACGCTGTTCAAGGGCATTTTTCAGATCTGAAAAAGACTGGATCGGTTTTTTGATTACAGATTCTAAGGTGTGGATCCATTCTGAAAAGTGGGCAGCATCAATATTCAAAGCTTTATCCGGCCTAAAAGCAGGCAACACTTTGAAATCAGCTTCTTCCTTTTTTAGAAGTTGATGATAATGTAAGTTGTCTACAGGGTCGTCCGTTGTGCAAACAACTTTGACTTGAGCATTCTTAATGATACTTCGGCGCGAAAATTCTGGTGCAGCAAGTTTTTCATTAACTTTTTTCCAAATCAAAGGAGCAGTGGCCGCACTCAGCGATTCCTCTACACCGAAAAAACGACGTAATTCTAAATGAGTCCAACTATAAAGCGGATTTCCGATAGTTTTTGGTACGGTATCAGCCCAAGCTAAAAATTTATCATAGTCTGAAGCATTTCCGGTGATATGAGATTCAGGAACACCATTAGCACGCATCAGCCGCCATTTATAATGATCCCCATAAAGCCAGGCTTCAGTGATGTTTTTGAAGTGATGATCTTCATAAATTTCTTTTGGATCGAGATGGCAGTGATAATCAATAATCGGCATTTTTTTTGCATGATCATGGAATAAGTTTTGAGAGGTTTTGCTGGTCAATAAAAAATTATCATTTAAAAACATAGATAAAGACTTCCTTTGCTTATTTATTAAATTTTCCTTGAAGAATTACTTCAAAGAAAAAATTGTAAAACACCAGTGGCAATCAAAAAGTTTGGAAGATTCTCAGAAAAAATTAATGGAAAATAGATCCTCTTCAAGTGGAACAAAAAGCGTTCCGCGTTCAGATTTCTACTACAAGTTTTCCAGCTACATCAAAGCTCTTCGATGGCCGTTTCGTCTTTGAATCATAGTGCCGAAACAAGTTTCGAGGTGAAAAGGCAATTTTCAAAAGAGCTGAACGATTCATTCAGCTTTTTATAGGATCCAGCTTCACAAGCCAGCTCACAGCGGCAAAAAGAAAAAGCTCATGGGAATCAGGGGG
>JAATEZ010000211.1 GCA_015655485.1 Lactobacillales bacterium
AGAAAACTTGAACGCACATCCAGCCCTTGTCCACAGCGTAGCCAAATACATCTCGATCAATAAAATCAGCATTGGTCATTTTTTGCTTCGTCATGACCGTCGTGATCGCTTGGATCTGATCCCGATATTCTGCGGCCTTTTCAAATTCCATTGTCTCCGCAGCGGTCTGCATCTTGATCTCTAATTCCTTTTGTATCTCTGTATACCCGCCATTCAAAAAATGCTTGATTTCCTGAACCATTTTTTGATAGCGCTCTTTAGATATATCAAAAACACAGGGGCCCAGGCATTGACCTAAATGATAATACAGACAAACTTCTTTAGGTAAAACCTTGCACTTGCGCAGTGGATATAATCGATCCAATAATTTTTTTGTTTCGTTAGCGGCCCAAACATCAGGATAAGGTCCAAAGTATAGTGCTTTATCTTTCAAAACTTTCCTAGTGATCAAAAGCCGCGGAAATTTTTCGTGGGTTATTTTGATAAACGGATAAGTCTTATCATCCTTTAACATAATATTATATTTAGGATCATTTTTTTTGATCAAATTTATTTCCAGCAATAAAGCTTCAATATTAGATTCGGTCACAATATATTCAAAATCCTCTATTTCACTGACCAGCCGTTCAGTCTTCGTATCATGACTGCCGGAAAAATAGGAACGGACTCGATTTTTTAAGATTTTTGCTTTTCCTACGTAAATGATAGTTCCGTTTTTATCTTTCATCAGGTAGCAGCCTGGCTGATCAGGCAATAAAGCAAGCTTGTTTTTAATACGATCATTCATTTATTTTTTCGTCTCCCGCTTCCAGACTTTTCCTTATTATACCATTTCTCCTGCTCTATGCACAAAAACGCCACCTCTGCTTTCCGGCAGAAACCTAAATCACAAATAAACAGCGGATGAATTCAGCCGAAAATCAAAGAGAAGGAAATTCTTATTACTAGATCCATCGAGGCTGACTCATTAAGCAAGTTAAACTAAAAAAACCGCCTGAATACGAATAGGCGGCGGATCAAAATCAGCTTCTTCGCAAATAATCAGAACTATCCAGAAAATGTGAGAAGCTATTTTCGGTTAGTTTTATCTTTTTCTTGAAGCTGAATACTTTTGATACAACCTCTAGAAGTCAAGCTTCATCTTTTCAGTCTAAAAAAAAGCTTTATAGAGATAGACTCTATCTCTATAAAGCTTTGATTTCTTATACTAAAATTAATCGTTTAATGATACTAGATATATTTATTGACTACTTCTTTTAGCTGAGCCTTCTGATGAACGCCGATCAATTTTTCAACTACTTCGCCATCTTTCTTTAATAACAAAGTTGGAATGCTCATAATACCAAATTCTTGAGGGGTTGCCTGATTTTCATCGACATCCATTTTTACTACTTTTAGCTGATCGCCATATTCTGTTTCCAGCTGATCCAAAATTGGAGACTGCATCCGGCATGGACCACACCACGTTGCCCAAAAATCAACTAAAACTAAGCCTTCATCTGTCTCTTGTGTAAAATTTTTATCTTCAATTGCTTGTGCCATTATTGATTTACCTCCTAAAGTCGTTTTACTGTAAAATCATTATAACAAAATTTCTGAAAAATCCCTATCAATCTGCTTGTCACGAACTCATTTGAAATAAACGATCGTTGCGCCATTTCCGCCTTGATTCGACGGAGCAAATTCAAACTTCTGAACACTCGGATGGTTTTGCAAATATTCAGTGATCCCCTGCCGCAAAACACCTGTTCCTTTTCCATGAACGATCGTCACCTGTGAGTATCCTGCCAGGATCGCTGCATCAAGATATTGGTCTACTTCATTCAGAGCTTCCTCATAGCGTTTCCCTCTTAGATCCAGCTGCGTTTGAACATGACTGCTGTTTTCCGAGTGGACAGTCGCTATCCCTCTAGTTTTCGTTTCTTTTTCTGGAGCAGCAGGGCGCATATCTTCTTCGGATATCGTCATTTTTATGATACCAAGCTGAACTTGCCATTTCTGATTTTTCATTTTTTTCACCAATACTCCGCGTTGACCATAGGTTTCCACCATCACTTCGTCCCCTGGTTTTAATTCTTTTGCTTTTTTAGCTTTTTGCAAAACCTTGTTTTTGACTAGATGCTCTTCATCTTGTTGCAAATTGGTCAGTTGCGTTTTTGCTTCAATCAGCTGATGCTCCTTGACACCGCCGGGTTGTCCGCTGGCCAGTTGCATTTTACGAATATCCGCAATGATTTTTTCAGCTTCATCCTGCGCAGTCCCAATGATTTTATTCGCTTCTTTTCTTCCTCGGGACAATTCAGTTTCTCGTTCTTGAAAAAAATACGTATAGGCCTCTTTTAAATCATGATAAAGCTTTTCAGCTTCTTCTTCATAATGACGCAGCTCCAAATATTCAGTATCCGCCATTTTACGCCGGTTCTCTAAATCAGCGATCATTTCATTTAAATCTTGACTTTCTCCATCCATGATCTGCTTGGCAGAATCAATGATTTGACCGACCAAACCCAAACGATGCGAAATTTCAAAAGCGTTACTGCGGCCTGGCACACCAATCAGCAAGTGATAAGTCGGGCTAAGTGTGTCCACATCAAACTCCATGCTCGCATTGATCGTTTTGGGCCGATTATACCCATAGATTTTAAGTTCAGGATAATGAGTGGTCGCCATAACATAAGCTCCTGTTGTTCCTATAGCATCTAAAATCGCAATGGCCAAAGCCGCCCCTTCCTGAGGATCTGTTCCGGCACCTAATTCATCAAATAAAATCAGTGAATTTTGATTTGTCTTTTTTAGAATGGCCACAATATTAGTCATATGGGATGAAAACGTACTTAAATTTTGCTCGATCGATTGTTCATCCCCTATATCAGCAAATATTTCATCAAAGATCCCCATTTGGCTTTCTTCGGCTACCGGGATCGGCAACCCCGCCTGTCCCATAAGCTGTAAAAGCCCTAATGTTTTTAACGTGATCGTTTTGCCGCCGGTATTGGGGCCGGTGATCACGACGGTTTGATAGGCTTCACCAATCAAAATATCATTGGCAACAACCAAGGCTTCATCAATGAGCGGATGCCGGGCCTGCCGGAAAATCACATGATTTTCGATGCTGATAGCTGGAACAACCGCTTTTTGACTTTTAGCGAACTGTGCTTTAGCTTGAATAAAATCTAATTTTCCAAGAACATAAGCATTATGCAAAATTTCTTTACGATAGGGAGCTAATTGATTGGACAGCTCTGCCAAAATACGTTCGATTTCTTTTCGTTCAGCAATTTGATGCTGCCGCAAGCGATTATTTAACTCGACCACTTGCTTTGGTTCGATAAATACCGTTTGCCCGGAAGCGCTCTGGTCATGGACTACTCCGCCAAAATGACTCCGATACTCTTGCTTCACCGGAATAACATAACGCTCATTACGAATCGTTACGATCGCTTCACTGAGATAACGGGCGCTTTTTCCATGAACAATGCTGTCTAACTGCTCCCGAATATTCTGCTCTGATCGTCTGATTTGGCTGCGGATTGTTTTTAATGCCGCGGAAGCTTCATCTGTTACTTGACCGTCCTCATCGATAGCTGTATGAAGACTTCTTGTTAGTTCTGGTAAAACCTCCATCTGCGCGATCCACTCATACAGCCGCTCCAACTCGATTTCAGCATCTTCAAGATCGGAAAAAAATTTCTGCAGCTCCAATGTTGTTTGCATCACTCGGCCTACTTGAGCTAACTCAATTCCATTTAGAGAAGCCCCGATCTCGATCCGCTTCATATGCGGCCGAATATTTTCTAATTTTGGGATTGGGATCCCTCCGCGCAATCGCAGAATTTTCATTCCATCCTCAGATTCAGCCAAAGCTCTTTCAATGACCAGCTGATCTTTTAATGGCTGCAAGTCAGCGATTTCCTCTTTACCGGCAGCGGTAACTATATATTTACCCAAAAGTTGTTTGATTTTTTCAAACTCTAAAGTATTCATTATCTTCTTATTCATGAATTTTACCACCTATCTTTCTAAAGCTCTTACAACTAAAGCCGCGTGGTTCTGGATACTTGTCCTCAATTCCTGATAAAATGGACATCGGAGAGCTCCTGAAAAATGTGAAAAGCTCGCTGAAGGAAAGTGAGCTTAAAAAACGGCTGGTCCATTAATCAACTTAAATTAATGAGCCAGCCCTAAATACGAATAAATGCTGGATCAAAAGCAGCTTCTTAAGAAATAATTCGAATTATCCAGAAAATATGAAAAGCTATTTTCCAGATATTCTTCTCTTTTTCTTGAAACTGAACGTTTTTGACTCAGCCGCTTATTTTATGATTGAACTGATCCACCAGTCATAAATTTGCGCGGATAAAACAGGAGTATTTTGGACCATGAAACGTGCCAGCCCACTTTGCCTAAATTGATTTTGAACGATATCTAACGGGACCATCGAAAGAGCATATAGAATCAAAAAAAGTGCTACATAGGCAACAAATAATCCTAAAATCCCTCCGCCAATTGTATTGACCTGTTTGACCACAGGAAAAAAAGTCAGGCGGTGCAGAAAAACGCCAACAAAACGGATCACCATCCAACCTAAAAATAAAATCAGCAAAAAAGCAATCGCCGCATAAAAAGCCTGGTCTAATTCCAGCCCCAATTGCTGGCTAAAGAAAACAAATTTACTGTCTTCAGTAGCGGATGGATAAGGAATCAGCAGTTCTAGTTTGGGCGCTAGGATCTGATAATAATTTTTGGCCACAAAATATGCCATAAAGTACCCGAAAGTATAAACTGTCTGTAGAACAAAACCGCGCCTGGCTCCATTGTAAAATCCATTGGCTAATATAAGTAATAAAACAATTGTTAACATACTTATGATCCTTTTTCGTTAGATTTCTCTTGATTTTGTTGAATTTTTTCCTTTACTTGCTGGTTAATGATCTTCTGAGCTTCAATATGGCTGGTCACTTGAGCGGCATCGCCTTTTTCTTGCAGTACTTTCTGAGCCTGCTGCTCCATTTCTGTGATTCGATTTAAACGAGCTTCTAATTCGGCCGTATGCTCAGCATTTTTTTCAAGTCCGCTTAATTTTTCATTTAATTCGTTCAATTTTTGAGTCAAATTTAAAATTTGTTCCTGTTTTTTTATTTGATCAGAAACAGTATTCACAGCTAAAAGGATAGCCGACTGTTCTTCTGTCATCTGAGGAGAATATTGCAGGATCTCTTCCAGCTGCTGGTTCACCACATCCATGACAATATCCATATGCTCTTTGGTTTCTTTGCCTATAATTGTATAGCTTTTTCCAGCTATGGTCGCTTTATATCTGTTTTTTTCCTGAGACATTCTAAAATCTCCTCCGTTCATTCACTTGATGCCTATTTTAACACGAAATCCCTAATTTAAGAAAGAGTTCTGCGATATTTTCCTTTTTCAATTGTTTCTTCAATCAAAATAACGTTAAACAAAAAAAGACACAAAGAAATTCTCGCTCGAATTTCTTGTGCCACTTCTGATCATTTAAAACTGAACAAACAATAAAACAAGGTCAAAGCTGCCCTGTGTCAGAGATTTTCTGATTTGTTTCTTGATAAAATTCTTTAGATAATGCGGTTTGTAATTGAGTCAGATTCATTTCATTTTTACCGCCAACTGGAATTCCATCGATTTCATAGGCCGCAACGCAAAAATTCCCCGAACTGGAAACAATTATTTCATCAGCATCCATCATTTCGGCCAGTGTAAATGCCTGTTCGACTACCGGTATCCCGAGCAAACGGCAATGCCTGATCAGATGTGCCCGGGCGATCCCGGCCAAAATCTGATGATCCGCAGGTGCTGTTTTAAAAATGCCCTTCTTTATGATGTGTATATTGCTGTGAGCACATTCAGTAACTAGTCCATCCCTATAAAAAACCGTTTCATAACATCCCGCTTCTTTCGCTCTTTGACTGGCCATCACATTAGGAATCAAATTCAGCGTTTTAATATGACACATCTGGTAACGAATATCTTTTTCGGTACGAAGTCTGATCTTCCCGGTCATATCCGGAAAAGAAAAAGATTTTAATGTCACGGTTAAATTTGGTTGGTTATCCCTTGGAAAGACATGATTTCTGCTCTCAGTTCCACGAGAAACCTGCCAATAAACTAATTGATCAGGAGTATCCAGCTTTTGTACCAAATCATTCAACAATTTTTTCAATTCTTCCTTAGAAAAATTTAGCTGGAGCGATAGCAACTCCGCACTCTTAAAAAAACGTTCTACATGTTCCTCTAAACAAAAAATCGTATAATTTCCGCAAAGAGTTGCTTCATAGACCCCATCCCCAAACCAATTGGCGCGATCGTTGATAGGGATCATCATTTCGTCCGTCTCGCTTATTTTGCCGTTATAATATGCCAAAGTCCTCATTGAGCTGTGCCCTCCATCTCACATGATAAAATTTTCACTTGCTCCTATTTTAAAACAAAGTCAGCAAAATAGGAAATTTTTTAGAATAATATTCGTTTAAATTTAACAATCAAGAGCAGATACATCAAGACCAGCATCCCGCATAAATAATACATCAGTGAAAAACCGGTCCACATCGATACCCAACCCCAAATAGCCGCACCTCCGCTCATGCCGATATCCAAAGCCGCAGTAAAAGTGGCTGTAGCACTGCCTCTTTCATTATCAGTACAATGACGCAAGACGATCGCGTTCATGGTTGGCAAAATAAAACCATAGCCGATCCCATAAAAAACGGCTGCCAATAAAAAGCCGGCAAGTGAATGACTCCAGCCAAGGGTCAAAAAGGATAGAACAATAAAGAAAACACTTGATATAATTAATACTCCGGTACGAAAATGAGTAAATAGCTTAGGAAAAAACAGGCGGACAAGGACACTGGTCAAAGCGTAAACCGTAAAATAATAACCAACTCCAGCCACTCCCTTTTCTTTTCCATACTGCGAAATAAAAACGATCACGC
>JAATEZ010000147.1 GCA_015655485.1 Lactobacillales bacterium
AAAAGTTCCCAGCATGATCCTTCTTTTTACTTCTGCTCCGAAGCCCTCTGAGCGAGAATTAACATAAACATCTTCAAGATTTTGCACATTCTTGGAACGATAACCGTAACGGATCCCATCAAATCGTTGCAGATTTGAACTAGCTTCTGAAGAAGCAATGATGTAATAAACAGCCACTCCGTATTTAGAATGCGGCAAGCTGACCTCATCAACGATCGCACCTAAAGATTTAAAAGTAGCTATCGCTTTCTCCACTTCTTTACGAACTCCAGCTTGAATTCCTTCCCCAAAATATTCTTTTGGTACTGCAATTTTCATGCCTTTGATATCCTGACCGATCCCGGACATGAAATCCGGTACCGTTCTTCCGGAACTAGTGGCATCTTTTTCATCATAGCCGCTGATTGCCTGCAATATTAGAGCGTTATCTCTGACATTTCGAGTGAGCGGTCCGATTTGGTCCAAACTCGAAGCGAAAGCGATCAAACCAAAACGTGAGACCCGCCCGTAAGTTGGTTTCATACCAACGATTCCATTAAAAGCAGCCGGCTGACGAATACTGCCGCCAGTATCACTGCCCAATGCTGCCGGAATTTGTCCGGCAGCAACTGCAGCAGCTGAACCGCCTGATGATCCGCCCGGAACTTTCGTTTGGTCCCAAGCATTTTTGGTTTTTTTAAAATAGGAAGTTTCAGTACTTCCTCCCATCGCAAATTCGTCCATATTCAATTTTCCGATAGGGATCAAATCAGATTGATACACTTTTTCCATGACAGTCGCGTCATAAATAGGATCAAAATTCTCAAGAATCTTACTGGCGGCCGTTGTCCGCAGATCTTTGGTCACAATATTATCTTTGATCCCGATCGGGATTCCTGCTAAGGAATTTTCTTTTGCGATTCCTTTAGCGTCGATATTTTCAGCCAATTTTACAGCCTTCGCCTCATTCAAAGTGATAAAGGCATCAATTTTATTTTCCGTTTCAGCGATCCGCTGAAAAGTTGCTTTCGTCAAATCAACTGCAGATATCTCTTTAGAAACAAGCAGATCATGCAATAAAGTTTCATCTAAGCCATATAAGTTTTCCATCAAGCGCCTGCCTCCCCATCGTCCATGATCGCTGGGACCTTGATATAGCCGTCAGCTGATTCTGGAACATTTTTCATTAATAGTTCTCGGTCCATGCCTGGTAGTGCTTCATCTTCCCGCATCACATTTATATTGTCGCTCATATTTGAGGTTACTGGAACTCCTGATGTATCAACTTCTCCCAAAAGTTCTACCATATCGATCACTTCACTTAGATGCTCAGTAAATTGATGCAATTCTTCTGGTAAAAATGATAATTTAGCTAATTCAGCCACGTGTTTTGCTTGTTCTTCACTAATTGCCATTGCTTGCCCTTCCCTCCATTTTTTTCTACTAAACTATTCTACCACAAAGTTATAACTAGAAAAGTCTCGAACAAAGCTTTCTTATTTATTTTAATTAAAAATATGCAAATGCATACTTTCTTCACCTGATTTTTTGGCTAAAAAAGCTTGCGGACCCTAGAAAAATTGATTTCTATCTCAATATCAGTTCCCATTGTAAATATCGATTCAGCTGTTTTCCCTACGTATTGAGTAAAACGAGTGATCTCAGTCTGGCTGTCATATTTGGTTTCGATCTTCACAAAAAGTTTTCCAAGGTACCCTATTGATAATAAGCCACTCCCGTCACACTACCTAGATTTGGGAAAAAATTCTGAAGGGTGTTCTTAAACAAAGCAAATTTATCATTCAAACCATCTTTGATCGCTTCGTTCGTACTTGCCGTATCCATTACCGGTAAAGAAATGCAGGTCTCGTCCACACTTTTCCAGTCAGCGGTCGTGACCGCTCTTTTCAAAAGTTTTTTTAATTTCATTACGAATCACTTTCTTTAAAAGCCTTCATCATCTGCTGCTCATTCCAAATAGCGATTCCCAACTTCTGTGCTTTCGTAAGCTTGCTGCCGGCTTCTTTTCCAGCAACAACGATATCTGTTTTTTTAGAAACTGTTCCGGTCGTCTTGCCGCCTAAAGACTCAATTTTTTCACTGGCTGATTCTCGTGTATATTCTGTCAATTTACCTGTCAATACTACCGTTTTTCCTTTGAATGCTGATTCTATCGCAGCTATTTCAGATTTTTTCACGCCCAAATATTCAAAATTTACGTCTGCTTTTTCTAATTCTTGCAACAATTCTTGAACCTCCGGCTTTTTAAAATATTGAACGACACTGTCTGCAATGATCCCGCCTAAAGAATCAATAGCCGTGATTTCTTCAACTGCCGCTTTTTTAAGGCTTCTAAGCGAGCCAAAATACTCTGCTAATATTTTAGCCGCTTTGGAACCTACATGTCTGATCCCCAAACCAAAAATCAAACGTTCCACCGAATTATTTTTACTTGCTGCAATGGCCTGTAATAAATTATGGGCTGATTTTTCTTTGATTTTATCCAGACTCAAGAAGTCTGTTTCGGTCAGAAAATATAACCCGGCCACATCCTTGATCAGTCCTTTTTCATAAAGCTGCTCTAAAACCTTCTGCCCCAATCCCTCAATATTCATCGCATTGCGTGAAACAAAATGGTTCAGTCCTTCTTTTATCTGTGCTTTACACATCGGATTGATGCAGCGCAAAGCTACTTCTTCATCTAAATGGACCAGCCTGCTTTGACAAACAGGGCAATGTGTGGGCATCGGATACGGTGCACTGTCTATAGAACGTTCTTCTATTAATACACTGGTCACTTCAGGAATAATGTCGCCAGCCTTATGGATCATTACCGCATCCAAAAGACGAATATCTTTTTCCTGGATCAAATCATAATTATGCAGACTAGCTCTTGAGACGGTCGATCCAGCCAAACGAACGGGGGTCATGATAGCCGTTGGTGTCACCACTCCAGTCCTTCCTATTGTCCATTCAATATCCTGGATCACCGTTTTTGCTTCTTCAGCAGGAAACTTGTAGGCGATCGCCCACTTAGGTGCTTTTACTGTGTACCCTATCTCAGCTTGACTGGAAAACTCATTGACTTTAACTACGATCCCATCAATTTCATAAGGCAACGTCTGCCTTTTTTCTTGGTATTCTTCTATATAAGTCCATACTTCTTCGATGGAACGGCATACTCTGCGTTCATGATTGGTTCGCAGACCTGCTGCATCCAATTGATCAAGTGCCTCCGCTTGAGTCGCGGCTGTAAGTGCCCCAAAATCAGCTACAGTATAAAGAAAAGTACTTAAGTTGCGCGAAGACGTCACCTTTGAATCTAATTGCCTTAAACTGCCGGCCGCAGCATTTCGAGGATTGGCAAAAACTTCTTCCCCATTTTCTTCGCGCAACTGATTTAAAGCCACAAAGGAAGCTTTGGGCATATAGCATTCTCCGCGAACTTCGATCGTCAAAGGCTGCTGCAGATTGATTGGAACCGACTTGACTGTTCTTAAATTTCTGGTGATATCCTCGCCAACGGTCCCATCTCCTCGAGTCGCCCCGCCATTATAATGGCCATTTTGATATTTTAATGAAATAGCCAGACCATCTATCTTTAACTCACACATGTAGGACACAGCTTTTGAAGACAGTTTTTGGACTCGCTGGTCAAATTCCAACAGATCCCTCTTACTAAATGCGTTGCTAAGGCTTAGCATGGGCTGTTCATGAATCACTTTTTTAAAGCCTTCTAAAGCATGGTCCCCGACTCTTTGCGTCGGCGAGTCCAAGGAGACCCATTCAGGAAATTTTTGCTCTAAGTCAACTAATTCTTGGTACAATTTATCATAGACATGGTCTTCGACTGTCTGACGATCCTTAACATAATATTCATGAGAATATTGATTCAATTGCTTTGTTAATGCTCGTATTCTAGCTGCTGCCTGCTGATTTTGATTTTCAGCCATCGCAGATCCCTCCTTTACTCAGCCTTTTGAATCGGGGCAAATGCGGCCAAAAGCCTTTTGATCCCTTGCTTTGGAAAAGCCACATCCAGCTCCAAGTCTTGCGCTTTTCCGCTAACTTTGACGATCGTTCCCTGTCCCCATGCTTTATGCATCACTTTATCTCCCGCCTTCCAATCCGCCTGTTCCCCGCCGGTTTCTATCTTGGAAGTCACCTTCGTCTGCTCCGGCTGAACATAACTTGGTTTAAAAACTTTAGGTTCAGCCGCTTTTTTGAATGCAAGTTTTTGAGAACTGTCATTGATATCCTCTAGCAGCTCTGGATCAATTTCTTTAATAAATCGCGAAGGAAAATTGTACTGGGTCCGGCCATAAAGAGTTCTGGAAAAAGCATTTGTCAAATACAATTCTTCTTCTGCCCGCGTGATCCCCACGTACGCTAAGCGCCGCTCTTCTTCCAGTTCGTTTTCTTCCATCATTGCTCTGGATAAAGGAAAGACCCCTTCTTCCATGCCGATTAAAAAAACCACTGGAAACTCTAAACCTTTCGCCGCATGGAGCGTCATCAAAGTGACCTGCTCCGGTTCCTCTTCCAAAGTATCGATATCAGACACCAGAGCCAGGTCGTTCAGAAATATCGATAATTTATTCTCTTCTATTTCACTATCCGGTCTGGTTTCTGCTTCATCCGGATCTGCTGAAATTATTTCCAGATCCGCTCCTGCTTCATAGCGCTTATCAAACTCTTGCGTCACTGTTGAAAATTCTTCTAAGTTTTCCAGACGGTTTTCCGCTTCCAGATTTTGCTGGTTCTTTAGATCTTCTTGATAACCGCTGCGCTGCAATATTTCATTGGTCAGTTCCGTCACACTTAAAAATTCTGTCATCTTCTTTAAGTCTTGGATCATCAGTGCAAAAGCCTCCAGCTCTCTGGCCGCCTTTCCAGAAATATTGGTCAAGTTGACATTCAGCGCCGCTTCCAAAAGCGACCAGTCATGAAAGGCAGCAAACTCACGTAATTTTTCAACGGACATTGCTCCGATACCTCTCTTGGGTACATTGACGATCCGGCTAAAGCTCAAGTCATCCTTGGGATTAGCCATAAGTTTTAAATAAGCCAAAATATCTTTGATCTCCATTCGATCATAAAACTTGTGCCCACCGACTATTTTGTATGGAATGTTGGATTTCAATAACATTTCTTCCATCACACGAGACTGCGCATTCGTTCGATAGAGGATCGCGAAATCTCCATACTTGCGCTGCTGCTGCTGTCTATGCTTCAAAATTTGAGCGATAACATATTGGCTTTCATCTCGTTCATTTGGCCCCGCATAATATTTGATTTTATTTCCTTCATTATTATCCGTCCATAACTCTTTTTTCTTGCGATACAAATTATTATTGATCACATTATTAGCCGCTGACAAAATATTTTGAGTAGAGCGATAGTTTTGTTCCAGCAATACGACTTGTGCGTCAGCATAGTCTTTCTCAAAATCTAGAATATTCTGCATATCCGCCCCGCGCCAGCCATAAATGCTTTGATCCGCATCCCCAACAACACATAAATTCTTGAAACGTGCCGCTAATAAATTCACCAAAGTATATTGCGCATGATTTGTATCTTGATATTCATCAACGTGGATGTAATGAAATTTATTTTGGTAGTAAGCCAATGAGTCCGGGTGTTCTTGAAACAAACGGATCGTGTTCATAATTAAATCATCAAAGTCCATACTCTGATTTTTACGCAAAGCTTTCTGATAGCTGTTATAGCATTTCGCAACTATTTTCTCAAAGAAGCTGCCTTGCAGCTCTGCAACTTTTTCAGGTGTCTGCAATTCATTTTTAGCCTGACTGATCGCACCAATTATAGCTCGAGGATCATATTTTTTGGCATCGATATTCAGTTCCTTTAAAATTTGTTTCATAAGTGTCAATTGTTCTGAGGAATCGACGATCGTAAAATTCCGGTCATATCCAATAAAATCTACATCTCTTCTTAAAATTCTGACGCACATCGAATGGAAAGTGGAGACCCAGACATTCTCTCCGCCTTTTTCTAATAGGCGGTCCACTCTTGCCTTCATTTCTTTAGCCGCTTTATTAGTAAACGTGATGGCTAAAATATTCCATGGATTGACGTCCTTTTCTTCGATCAAATATGCAATGCGATGAGTTAGAACTCTAGTTTTGCCGCTTCCCGCTCCCGCCATGATCAATAATGGTCCTTCAGTACATAAAACAGCCTCTTTTTGTTTTGGATTCATACCTTTTAATAAGGAATGTTCTATCGACATGCCCAACATCCTCTCTTTTTCAATCTTTTCTATTATACCAAATATCATTTAAAACTTCTTTAAAAAAGAATAGATCTTTCAATTTTTAAATAAAAAAAGGATGAGCGGCTTAATAATAAGCCGCTCATCCTTTTTTTATTTCTCTTAAATTATTTTGCTTCAGCAAAAAGATCATTTACTTGATCCCAGTTCACCAAATTCCAGAAAGCCTTGATATAATCCGGACGAACATTGCGATATTTTAAGTAATAGGCATGTTCCCAAACATCCAGCCCCAAAACAGGTGTCGCATTATCTGCTAATGGTGAATCTTGATTGGCAGTTGAAATCACTGCTAATTTGCCATTTTTTACAACAAGCCAAGCCCAACCGGAACCGAAACGGCCAGTTGCCGCAGCTGCAAATTTTTCTTTGAATTGGTCGAAACTGCCAAATTCCGCTTCGATCGCTTCTTTGATTGCTCCTGTTGGTTCGCCGCCGGCATTAGGAGCTAATATTTTCCAGAAGAAAGAATGATTCGCATGACCGCCGCCATTATTGCGAACAGCTGTTTTAATGTCTTCAGGTACATTGGCTAAATCAGCAACCAGTTCCTCTACTGTCTTTTCACCTAATTCAGGATGCTTCTCAATAGCAGCATTTAAATTGGTCACATACGTATTATGGTGTTTATCATGATGCAAATGCATCGTTTCTTCATCAATGTAAGGTTCTAGCGCATCGTAAGCATAAGGTAATTCCGGTAGTGAATAACTCATATTCTTTGTCCTCCTATTAATTATTATTCTTGTTTTTTAATACGCTTTAAATGTAGCACCTTAAATGATCCATTTCAAAGGATATGCTCACTAATCGCTTATTTTCTTTTTTACTTCGGTGGAAATGCCCCGATACTTGTATTTCTATAGTAAAAAGCTTACAATACTTTCTATACCAACAGAGTTAAATCGTTAGACAAAAAAAGAAATTAAACTGAGGATCATCTTTTTTAATCATGAACGATTTCTTTTTTATCGAAACAAGAAAGAATTCATGAATCATAAAATAAAGGTTCGAACCGATCGATGTTTTTATTTAAAGTTAAGGAAAATATAAAGGAGTTATTTCATGAATTCATTTGCATTGTTCAAAACTGCCCTATTAAACCCTAAAAAATTGAACCAGGCAAAAAC
>JAATEZ010000387.1 GCA_015655485.1 Lactobacillales bacterium
ATGCCCCAACCGGAATCTATGAAGCCCGTGATTTCGTTGAAAAATTACTCAAGACCGATCCAGAGGTAGTAGTGATCATCGATGAAGCTTATATCGATTTTGGCGGGGAGTCAATGATCCCGCTGATCCAAAAATATCCTAACCTGATCGTGACCCATACTTTCTCAAAATCGAGATCGCTGGCCGGTCTGCGCGTCGGCTATGCGATGGGGGATCCTAAGCTGATCCAAGTTTTAGAAGCCGTCAAATCTTCTTTCAATCCTTATTCCGTAGACAGTCTTGCTGAAGCCCTAGCTGTGGCTGCCGTAGAAGATGAAAGCTATTATCGCTCTTGTAATCAGAAAACCGCTCAGGTGCGCGACGAGTTCAGCACTCAACTGGCAGCTCTCGGCTTTAAAACATTCCCATCCAAAAGCAACTTTATTTTAACTGCTCACGAAACCATCGATGCAGCAGAGTTATTTCATTTTTTAGAAACACAACATATTTTTGTCCGCCATTTTGATAAACCCGAACGTCTGAAAAACTTTTTAAGAATCTCTATTGGCACAAAAGAACAGATGGAAAAAGTAGTTGGTACCATCTCACATTTTGTGAATAAAAGCTGATGCTTCTTTATTATCAACAACAAAAAACACGCCCGGGTCTTTCAATGAGACTTCTGCGTGCTTTTTGTCATTGTAAAAATAAACTTATTTTTCAATACTATCCAGCATTTTTTGCAAAGCTTCCTGCCAGGTCAGTATTTTAAAGCCGGTTGCTTTGACTTTACTTAGATCCATGACCGAATATTGAGGACGTTTTGCCTTTTGCGGATACCCCGAAGAATCCACCGGCTGCAAGGAGACTTCCGTATTTTTCAAAATTTCATCAGCAAATTCATACCAGCTGCAGCTATTCTCATTAGAGAAATGATAAACTCCATATTCGATTCTTTTTTCCATCGCATAAACCATAAATTCCGCTAAATTTCTAGTCCATGTAGGGCGGCCAAATTGATCGTCGACAACGGTGATCACAGGATGATTTTTGGCTAAATTCTGCATCGTAAAAACAAAATTGTGACCATACTTGCCAAAAACCCATGAAGTCCGGATAATATAAAATTTTGAACTGGCTTTCTGAACCGCTAACTCACCAGCATATTTAGTTCGCCCATACTCATTTTGCGGGTTCGGCTGATCTTCAGGAGCATATAAACCATTTTTCTTGGTACCGTCAAAGACATAGTCCGTACTGATATAGAAAAGAATCGCTTTGCTTTTTTCCGCTGCTTCGGCAATATTCTGCGTGCCTAAAACATTGATTTTTTCGTCCAGCTCTTTTCCTTCGTCTTCTGCTTTATCGACAGCAGTATAAGCCGCACAATGAAAAACGATGGTTGGCTGCAGCTTTGAAAAATAGTCATTTACTTGATTTTTATTGGTAATATCCAGCTCTTTTACATCTGTTCCAACATAAGCGATGCCTTTTTCATCCAATAGATGACGCAGCTCTGTACCTAACTGTCCATTCGAACCTGTAATTAATATCGACATATTCTTTTCTCCTCATAAACTATATTCTTATTTACCCATTATCCGCTGAAAATAAGCTTAAACGCTCCAGCTTCACACTGAATTTATAGTACCATATTATTAAAAAACATTAAACCATTTGCTTTGATCTCTTTAAAAAAATGAAAAGCAAAAAACCTTATCTGATTTTTAGTCAGCAGATAAAGTCTTTTGATTCATTTCTATTCCGTTTTTTCAAATGGATACAATGAGCCTCATCACTCGAAATCAAAAAATTTAAGGATCCATAGCCCTGTATTTTTAATGGAGCTATTCACATAATTGTATAGCCATTTTCCCCTAAAACTTGGATCGTTTGCTCAAAATGAGTATCGGTCACCAAAAAATAATCAGTATTAAAAGTTGAGATCACAAAAATTGAAATACCTTTTTCCGCCAGAATAGTGCTGATTTTTAGTAATGATTCCCTACTAGCGAAAAATCAAGTACACCTTCTATTTTAAAAAACCGCCAACTTTTTTTCTTCTTTTTTAAAGGATAATGATTCAATTTGACAGAGGCTGATCATACTTTTTGTCCCTTTCGTTTCAAATGAAAACTCAACTGATTTTTTTATGATTCAGTGATAAAGAATTCAACAAAACACTGACTGAGCTGAACGCCATGGCTCCGCCGGCAACGATTGGATTCAATAAACCGACAGCAGCAAAAGGGATACCAATCACATTATAAATGAATGCCCAGAAAAGATTCTGTCTGATTTTACGCATTGTCATTTTAGAAAGAGAGATCGTTCGATAAATATTTTTTAAATCTCCATTCATCAGAGTGACATCGGCAGTTTCCATAGCAATATCGGTTCCTGTTCCCATCGCAATACCAATATCAGCTGTGGCTAAAGCAGGCGCATCATTGATCCCATCACCGACCATAGCAACAAAATTCCCTTTGGTTTTCAATTTTTCCACATACTCGGCTTTATTTTCGGGTAAGACTTCCGCAAAAATATGGCTTGGATCCAAGCCTACTTGTTTTCCAATATACTGAGCAGTCAACTGATTATCTCCGGTAAGCATATACACATCGACTGATTCAGCTTGCAGCTTTTCAATAGCCGCCCTGGAAGTTTCCTTTACTTCATCCGCAACAGCTAAAAGCGCAAGAATATTGATTTCATCCGCCAGCAGCATCACTGTTTTCCCAAGTTGCTCCAACTCTTGGATCGAAGTTTGAAATGGCTTCGTCGCAATATTTTTTTCCTCCATCAATCGTTTTGTACCAATGAAATAAAGCTTATGATCGATTTCGCCTTGAACGCCGGAACCAACTAAAGCTGAAAAATTCAAAACATTAGCGGACCTGCCTATATTTTTTTCTTGTGCGTAACGAACAATGGCTCTGGCCAGAGGATGCTCCGAAAGCGATTCTAGAGAGCCTAAAATTTTCAAGATTTCCCTTTCATTCATCGCAGTCAATGGGGAGACTTGTACATCAGTCACGACTGGTTTCCCCTTAGTGATCGTTCCGGTCTTATCTACAATAAGCGCATTGATTTTTGCTGCCGATTCCAGCGCAGCTCCATTTTTGATCAATAGTCCATTTTTTGCGCCTAAC
>JAATEZ010000256.1 GCA_015655485.1 Lactobacillales bacterium
GATCAGCCAAAAAAAAAATAAAAGTCATTTGTAATAATAAATTTGAGACTCTCCATTTTCATCTGAAAATGGATTACAACTTTTAAAAACATGCTATGATCAAGATTTCAATCAAGCAGCAGCTTGTGTTTTTCAAAACAAAAAAAGAGGAAAAAAGCAGTTATTTAAAGCTGGCTGTTTTTCTTCTTTTTATATGAATCTCTGCTTAAAAATTCGAATGAAAGATTCTTAATTTTTGAAAGAATGGATCGGAGCAGGTATCCTGCCGCCGCGTAAAATAAAGTCAGTAGACGCAAAAGGATTGACAGCCATCACCGGAGCGCTGCCTAAAAGGCCTCCCAATTCAACAGTATCCCCAACTTTCCTGCCTTTTGCCGGAAGCAGACGGACAGCCGTCGTTTTATTGTTGATCATTCCGATCGCTGCTTCATCCGCAATGATCGCCGCGATCGTTTCGGCCGGTGTATCTCCAGGAACAGCGATCATATCCAGTCCAACTGAACAAACCGCTGTCATGGCTTCTAATTTTTCTAAGTTCAATGCTCCTCTATTTACTGCGTCGATCATACCCGCGTCCTCAGAAACCGGTATAAAGGCACCTGATAGTCCGCCAACATGTTCACAAGCCATGACACCGCCTTTTTTTACAGCATCATTAAGCAATGCCAAAGCTGCCGTAGTTCCATGTGTTCCAACTGATTCCAGGCCCATTTCTTCCAGAATATGAGCCACAGAGTCCCCTACAGCAGGAGTTGGCGCCAACGACAAATCAACGATGCCAAAATGAACATCCAGCCTTTTAGATGCGATCTTGCCCACCAATTGGCCCATTCTAGTGATTTTGAAAGCTGTTTTTTTGACGGTTTCCGCTACAACGTCAAAGGGCTCTCCTTTCACTTTTTCCAAAGCCCGTTTCACTACTCCAGGCCCGCTCACACCGACATTGATCACACAATCCGCTTCACCGACCCCATGGAAAGCTCCAGCCATAAAAGGATTATCTTCGACTGCGTTTGCAAAAACAACCAGTTTAGCGCAGCCTAATTCTGACAAGTCAGCAGTTTTTTTAATAACATAGCCCATATGTCTCACGGCATCCATATTGATCCCGCTTCTTGTTGAACCAATATTAACGGAAGAACAAACGATATCTGTCTGTGCTAAGGCTTCTGGAATAGAATTGATCAAAATATCGTCCCCATACTGATAACCTTTTTGCACCAATGAGGAAAAACCGCCAATAAAATCAACTCCAGTAGCTTTAGCTGCTTCATCCAGCGTTTTGGCATACGCAACATAGTCATTATCTGCAGAAGCAGCAGCAATGATCGAGATCGGAGTCACCGAAATGCGCTTATTAATGATCGGGATTCCAAATTCTGATTCAATTTCTTCTCCAACTTTTACTAAATCCGCTGCTTTCGTCACGATTTTTTTATAAATTTTTTCTCTAGCCTTTTGACCATCGCTATCGATACAATCCAGAAGTGAGATTCCCATCGTGATCGTGCGGATATCTAATTTTTCTTCCTCTATCATGCGGATCGTTTCTAATATTTGGTTCGTCTCCAAAAAAAATTCCTCCCAGATTAAATTTTGTGCATCACATCAAAAATTTCTTCACGCTGAATACTGATTTTTACACCGAGCTTTTCTCCAAGTTCGTTTAACGACAAGCGAACTTTGTCAAAGTTGATTTCTGTGGTGCCTAAATCTAACATCATCATCATCGTAAAGTTATCTCCCATGATCGTTTGTGACACATCCAAAATATTGATCTTTAAGGTCGAAAGTTTTTCACTTACTCCTGCAATAATGCCTAGTTTATCCTTACCGATAACCGTTAAAACAGCCTTCATTCCCAGTCACTCCTTTTCTTTATTTTTCCAAACATTATAGCATAGTCTGTTCAAAGAAATGAGAAAAAAGTTAAAAAATCCGAGAATATCGTCAAATTCTAACAAATTTAACGAAAAACACGAACATTTCTTTACTCCAAAGTCAACAAAGTTTCTAAATCATCGGCTTCTATCCATGCCGAAACAAGTTCAGCTGGAGAAATTTTCATCGACATATTTGCCAGAGGATCATTTTTGAGGCAGATCGCTCTGGCCGCTTTGAACAGTTCTGCTTCAGTCGCCTTGTCCAAACCAACGGCAGCAAAATTCGTTGGCAGGCCGACTTTTTTCATGAAGAAAAAAATAACCTTGATCTCTTCGATAGAACGATTTTCCAAAACAAATTGAACTAATAAACAGAAAGCAATTTTTTCACCATGGAGATACGGCCGTGTTGAATCGATCAAAGTCATCCCGTCATGGATGGCATGTGCAGCTGCTAATCCGCCGTTTTCAAAGCCCAAACCAGACAACAACGTATTCGCTTCTAAAATATTCTCAAAAGCTTCTGTTACTTTATTTTCAATACAAGCCTCCTTTGCTGCAATTCCATCTTTCAAGACTACCTCTAGACAAGTCTTTGCTATACTTTTAGCCGCAAGAGTACTACACGTTTTAAGTTCAGAGTCCTCGCCGCATATCTTAGCTGCCTGAATGGATCCAAATGAGATCGAAGTTTCAAAGGCTTCATAATATGTACTCAAAGCATCTCCCATACCGGCTACCAGAAAACGTACTGGAGCTTTTACAATCACATCACTATCAAGCAGAACCACACTTGGACTTTGAGAAAAATAAGTGTAGTTCTCGAGGGTTCCGTCTTCATTATAGAAAACTGTGGCGCTGCTTGTTGGGGCATCTGTTGCAGCAATCGTTGGGACTAAGATCAAATTTTGCCCGTTTGCTACTCCTTTAGCCATGTCCAATGCTTTGCCGCCGCCTAGACCAACGATGCACTGACAATTTTTTACGAACACCATTTCCTTTAACCGATCGACTTCTTTTTTTGTGCACTCCCCAGAAAACCGGCTTTCAATAAATTCGATTTCATATTTTTCAGCAGTCGTTCTCAGCTGCGGCCGAACCCGTTCAATATCTTCTTTCGTTCCAATCAGCAGGGCCGACTTCCCATATATTTTTACAAAAAACCCCAGTCGTTCCAGTTCTCCGCTTCCTTGAACATACTTCGCCGGACTGACCCATACTCTACGCACAATTGCTTCCTCCCTAGTAATCCATTTTTATGATTTTTTCAATCAGTCAGCAATTTTGCTCAATTTTTGAAAAGCCTTTTCGCTGATCCATACTGAGGCAGATCCTCCATTTACAGGAAAAGCTGCACAGCCGTCTTCTTGGATCGTGATTTTTTCATCGCGCTGTGCCAGACAGTCCACAAAAACCTCGCCGGCATGCACAGCCC
>JAATEZ010000426.1 GCA_015655485.1 Lactobacillales bacterium
GCTTCGGAAGCTGATCTGGAAAAAATCAAGCAAGATATTACTACTAATGTTGCAGCCGGTTTTTTGCAAATATTATTGAATAGAGAATTGTTGCAAATTGCAACTGATCAGCTTGAGTTGACAAAAACTAAGATAGAACAACGTAAAGCATTGGTTGCTTCCGGAAAAATGGCAGAAGGTGAAATGTATGATCTGGTAGCACAACAATCAAAAGAAGAATTAAGTCAGTTGCAGGCAAAAAATACATTGAATCTTTCATTACTTGATTTAGCTCAATTTTTGGAACTTGATCATTTCGAAGATCTAGATATTGTTGCTCCCGAGAATTTAGCAGAATCCGATTTGCATTTTCTTTCAGCCGATGAAGTTCTTAAAAGTTCTTTGACTCATCGTGCAGAAATAAAAGGAGCAGAATTTCGTTTAGAAAGTAGCAAATATAGTGTGTTGATAGCTAAAAGTGCTTATTATCCATCTTTGACTTTTGGTATTAATTATGGGACAAACTATTATAACATAGCTCATGCGCAAAATAACAGTTTTGGACAACAATTTAGTGATAATATGAGTACGTCTGTTGGATTAAATCTTCAGATACCTATTTTTAATAAGTTTCAGATACGTAATAATGTTCGTACAGCACAATTGGGAGTGCAAAGTAGTGTGATTGCAGTGAGTAATGCGAAATTGGAGCTGAAAAAATCAATTCAACAGGCGTATTACAATGCATTGGGAGCTAAAAGTCGCTGGGATGCGGCTAATATATCTGAAATTGCAAGTCGTGAAGCCTACCGGTTTGCCAATCAGAAATACGAAGCTGGGAGGGCTACACTATACGAATTGTATCAGGCTAAAAGTAATTTAACACAAGTATTAGGGGAGCAAGCTCAGGCTAAATATGAGTATTTTTTCCGGATTAAACTGCTGGAATTATTGAAATAGATTGAAAAAATATCGGATCCAGATGGCTGAATAAGAATTGGATGTAAATTCGGATCAATATTGGTCGTCTAACTCCCGATGAGACGTTGATGTGATACCAAACAATAAACTAAAAAAAATGAATGCAGATAATATTAAGTCGCAAATGCGAAAGGGATACTTAGAATATTGCATTCTGCTTATTCTAAAAAAGAAATCTGCCTACACTTCGGATATTATTGCCGAATTGAAAGACGCAAAACTAATTGTTGTCGAAGGAACTTTGTATCCGCTACTAACCAGATTGAAAAATAGTGAATTACTGGATTATCGTTGGGAAGAATCCACGCAAGGACCACCCCGGAAATATTATGAAATGACAGATAAAGGATCGTTGTTCTTAGATGAGTTGGAAAACGCTTGGGAAGAAATCAATAATGTGGTCGAAAAGATTAAGGAAACATAATGCAGTTTTAATTATTTGTGTATAAAAATGTAAATAATATAGTATCTTTGGGTACTTCTTTGAGAAATCATCAAATTTTCAAATAAATATATATAGATTATGAAGAAAACGTTGACTGTAAATTTAAATAATATTGTTTTTCATATAGACGATGACGCATATGAAATGCTTCAGACTTATCTTCATGAAATTGCCGACCATTTTCAGGCGGAAGATGAGAGACGGGAAATCATGACCGATGTTGAGGCTCGTATTGCCGAGCTTTTTAGCGAACGGTTACAAAAAAATAAAAATGTGGTTAATGTGACTGATGTTCATGATATAATTGAAATTATGGGCAATCCGAATCAATATGCCGATGAGGAAGAGGAGGAACAGAATCCGCAAAAAAATGAGAAAAAACAATCCAAATCTCGTCGGTTTTACCGTGATCCCGAAAATGCAATTTTAGGTGGAATAGCTGGTGGGTTGGCTGCGTATTTTAATTTGGATGTCACTTTAGTCCGTATTATTCTTGCTGTTCTGGTCTTTTTAGGTGTAGGGGCTGTTATTCCGATTTATTTAGTCGTGTGGTTCGTTGCACCTGCTGCATTGACAGCATCTCAAAGGCTTGAGATGCAGGGAGAAGATGTTACGGTGGAGAATATAAAGACGGAAATAAATAATGTAAAGAATTATGTAGAAAGCGATAAGTTTAAACAATCAGCATCCAGCGTGGGTGAAAGGATTCTTGAAGTATTACGATGGTGTGTTAAGATATTATTTGGATTCATTGGTGCAGTTATTGGTCTTGTTGGTATCGTTTTAGTGGGATCGTTAATTTTATTGCTTTTTTTCCTTATTTTTGAACCCTCTGTGATTAATGGGTTTGCTCCGGATGTTATTTCTAACTGGTCAGCTTTCTCACCAGACAAACTGGTTCTACTTATTATTTCGCTGATTTTAGTAGTTGGGTGTCCGATCTTTCTACTCATTTACTGGGCAGTTCGGTTAGTCTCAGGTCGTCACGATACGCCGCGTACGGCATCTTGGGTTGTTCTTATTCTGTGGCTGGCAGGTATGTTTATGTTTTATAGTGTAGGAGCCGGAACATTCATTCGCTTACATAATCATGGCGGAAATCCTTTTTCTATTAGCTGGAACGATGATAATAAACCTTTTGTAGATGAAATTCGTAAAAGTGAGCCTTTCCATGCTGTTGAGGTTTCCGGAAATATAGAGTTGACATTAAAAGATTCCACGCAGGGAATTATCATTTCATGTTCCAGAGATTTTATGCCAAAGGTAATTACTAAAGTTGAAAATGGAGTTTTACATATTTATTCTGAAGAACTATCTTTTAATCGAATAATAAAAGTAGTAGTTCCATCCGACTCAATCAATAGCATTATTGCAAAAGGTGCTTGTAATATAAAAGGTGAATCACAGCTGGTTGTACCAGAGTTTACTCTTGAGCTCCTTGGTGCCAGTGAAGCAGATTTGAATGTAAAAGTGACAAGTTTATTTAAACTGGATTTAAAAGGAGCTTCAAAGGTTGATCTGAAAGGAACTTCCGAAGCATTGAAGATTTCAGGACTTGGTGCCAGTGAGGTGAATGCAATAGATCTTATCGCTAAAAAAGCTGAAGTTTATGTATCTGGTGCCAGTCATGCAAAGCTATATGCAACTGAGTCGATCAATGCAGAAGCATATGGTGCCAGTGAAATCGAATGTAAAGGAAGTCCCAAAAAAGTTACAAAAACAGACAAAGGGGCATCCAGCATTCATGTTGAATAGAAGGCAATACTTGTAATATTTATGATTCCGCCTGGTAATTTTTACTAGGCGGTTTTTTTTGTTCTTTTCTTTATTTTTTGATGATAAAATAACTAAAAAAAATATTTATGTTTATCTATTTGGAATAAAACGATCTTTTTTGTTTTATGTTTTTTTTGGTTCTCAATACCTCCCTGTTTTTATTCTGTTTTTTCCTTTTTTTTCCTCTTGTCCTAATTATTTTTGGATGCCAACTTTTAAAATTTTAAAAAACAGCACACTACAAATATGGATGTCTCAAATTATTTTATTCGAAAATTTGCCTGAAAACATTACTTTACCTAACTTAGTAATGTAATAGCTATGCTTTTTTTATTCTTCTATTATAGTTGATGTAGCCGGAATTTTGATTGCTTGTTGTTTTTTTTTACTTTATATTATTTGTAATAGAGCAAATCTAGAAATTGTTTGTAAAAACTAAATAAGTTAAATAAATAAAATAAAAA
>JAATEZ010000113.1 GCA_015655485.1 Lactobacillales bacterium
ATGGCTGTTTCATTTTCGCCAGTTTTATCTATTTGCCGATGGAGCTGGTCTCATAAAGCCAGCCACTGAAAAGCTGAATGAGGCATCTTAGGTCTTGAGCAAAATGCTGATTCAACCTAAAAAAAATTTTAGAATGAAAAAATAAAGACGAAACGGACATCGAAGATCTTACCTATATCCATGTGATCTATGTGAAAAATCCGGAATAGGAATTTGAACAGGAATCTCCTTTTTAATTTACGAAAGATTTATCTTTTTGCCGAAACAAACAGGTCAATAAGGTCACGCCAGCAAAAAACTATGAAATCTTATTGCAAAAGATTTCATAGTTTTTTAAAACAAATTATTTTTTATCAATTGATTAGATCGAAAAAAGTATCGAATAACAAAATCTGACAAGCATATTCCATGTTGCTGCCGCAACAATTTTTTACTCAAGTAAATCAATTATGCCATTTATCAGTTTGAATAAACGGCCGATCAGTTTCAGCCGGTCCCGGTCGCTTCCAATTTCTGATCAACATGCTGCAGATTTTTTATTGAAGTTTCACACAATGTCCAAATAGGTTTTTTTGGAAGGAGCCGGAAAGGCCCTATTCAACAGCTCTAAGTCCTCCTCATCAAAGGAGATATCTATGCACTCAAGATTCTCGGCCAGATGACTCGGCGAAGCTGTTTTGGGGATCGCCAACATATTCTCCTGCGCCAACACGAAACATAACAAGATCTGTAGCGCTTTCAGCTGATATTTTGCCGCCATCTTTTTTACGCTGGCATCCTGTAACAGATTTTTTTTCAACTTGCCCGCCTGAGCCAAAGGACAATAAGCAATCACCGGAATGTGCTTAGTTTTTAGATAAGGCAGTAAATCAAACTCGATACCTCTTGAACCTAAATGATATAATACTTCATTGACAGCACAATTTTTGCCGGATCTAATCTGAAGCAGTTCCTTCATATCTGCAGTATCAAAATTGGAAACGCCCCAGCGTTTGATTTTTCCTGCTTGAACCAGTTTTTCCAGACAAGCCACTGTTTCCTGCAGAGGGATACTCCCACGCCAATGCAATAAATAGAGATCTAAATAATCTGTTTGCAGATGTTTTAAACTTTGTTCGCAGCTTTTAAAAATATTTTTTTCGCCGGCATTGTTTGGCAATACTTTTGAAATCAAAAAAAGGTCTTCGCGCTTATAGGGGCGGATTGCCTCGCCTACTAATTTTTCCGCAGCACCATTCCCGTACATTTCTGCTGTATCGATCACTGTGATTCCCCGATCGATCCCCAACCGCAGAGTTTTAAGTTCCAACGCTTTCGCCTCCGGGTCACTTCCCATATACCAGGTTCCCTGACCATAGTTCTGCAGTTCGGTTCCATCCGGCAATGTGACATTTTTTCTTCCCATTATTTACGCTCTCCCTTAGTATAAATCATTCTTTTTCAGAATCATTTTATCACATAAAGTAAGCCTTCGGCGCTTTGATCAAAAAATATTTTGAAGATACTTGCCGCTCAATACATTTTTTTTGCAGGCACTGGTTCGATACCATGAACAGCTTGAACAGATATCATCCATCATAGCTGAGGTTATTTCATTATGTATTTTTTGGATGATCTCCTGATAGTTGTATTTTCGTTCAATTAATTTGAAATAGTGAATAACTTTTTCATCGATCGCAGTGACCTTTTGCTGATCCGCACAGCGGTTTATTCCCAAGATTCTCGGACAACTTTGACAAATGTCATCTGTAGAAAAAGTCAAATCAATTTCTACCTTAGAATCATAGCGAAGTATTTGCGTGATTTTCGTCATTTTGATTCTAAAAGTTTCATCATAACCCATTCCGCTGAAACCTTGAGTACACAACAAATGATGAGGTCGCAATTTCATAACCTTGCCAACCCTCTTTTTCTTAATAAATCCCCTAAAACTACTGCTGCGACACATTTAATGATCGTTCCCGGAATAAATGGGATCACACACCATACCAATGAGTTTATTAGATTATTCCCGGTAAAAACCATAAACATCGCTGTCCCGCCAATAAAATTGATCAAGGTCGCAATAATCACAGCCATAATGATCGTCCAACGATTTTTTTGCTTTTCGACACTTTTGCCAACAATATAAGCCATCAGCGGAAAGGTCAGAATAAAACCGCCGGTCGCGCCAAAAATAACACCAATTCCACCAGTAAAACCGGCAAAAACCGGCAAGCCGATCGCACCCAGCAAAACATAAATCAATATAGCATAGCAGCCTTTTTTAGAACCTAGCAGCAACCCGGCTAACAAAACTGCAAAAGTTTGCATTGTGACAGGTACGCCTCCGGGCAAGGGGATCGCTATTTGCGAAACAGCCACTGTCATTGCCGCAAATAAACCGATCAAACAAATATCTCTTATGGAAAATTTTGACTTCAAATTCAAACCTTCTTTCTTTTTTTATAGAATACAATAGCAGGCATCCGTTTGTCAACCTAAAATTTATTTAGGTTGACAATGTAAAAAAGCTGAATGAGGCGGTCAGACTTGGCTAAAATTTTGATAGTAGTCAATGACAAAACTAAGTATTGTAAAAAATTCCAAGGAGGATTAAATATGAAGAAAATTGTTTTATTTTCTTTTACTTTTTTATCTCCAATCAGCATTCTTTTCGTGGCCTAACTGAATGTAAATGCTGAAGAAGCTGATGTCGTCTACAATAAAAACAGACTAGTTATCCGCATTAAATTCAGATGGAATTGTTATTGCTGATCCTAATTCAGATACCACAGCTGCTGAGAATTATTTGTCAGTTGAAAATTCCTCTTATTCAGAAGACATTCTAAAGATCATCCAAAAAACGGTATAGGTTTCAGGATATATGATTTTTGACAAAGAAACTTGGATTGAACTTCCAAAATCACATAACTGGAAAGAAAAAAAAGATCGAGAAACCAGACTGGAAGAACATTAATGTAAAAACTTGCGATATAAGGTGTTGAAACAAATCGGATCACTATTAAAGAAAAGACATCCTTTTTTAATGAGTTACAGTAACCCGTTTATAAAATAAGGATGCCCTTTTTCGGATACTTCTTCAGGGCTATTATTAATTTTAATATCGCCTTGCTTATGCAATTTCGCAAGTCAATCAAGCAAAAAATCGAGTAACCCGTTGAACAAATTTTTTAAGCCATTTTCTTTTTTTTGTTATACAAATCTAAAACAACGGCTAATAATAGGATCAATCCCTTGATTGCTTGCTGCCAGTCGACGCCGACGCCGATAATTGACATTCCGTTATTTAATACTCCCATGACTAAGCCGCCTACTATAGCTCCCATAATGGTTCCGATACCGCCTGAAGTTGAAGCTCCGCCAAAGTAAACGGCGGCCATGGCATCCAATTCCAAGCTATTACCGGCTTGTGGAGTAGCAGCATTCAATCTTGCCGCTAAAATCATTCCGGCCAGAGCGGCCATGGCTCCCATATTAACAAAGACCCAAAAAGTAATCTTTTTGGTCTTTATTCCTGAAAGCTCAGCGGCTTTTCGATTTCCTCCTGTCGCATAAATTTGTCTACCCACGATTGTTTTGTTGGTCAAGAAAGCATAGGCTGCAACAATGACTCCTAAAACAACTAAAATAATCGGATATCCTTCATAAGAAGCAAAAACATAAGTCATTCCAACTATTGTAACAGCAATAAGAATCGATTTGAATACAAAAAAATTCATTGAATCAACTTCAAACAAATTTTTCTTCTTGCGATTTCTGGACTGCCATTGTGACCAAATTAAAAATGCTGTCAAAAGGATCCCAATGAGCATTGAGGTCATATGCAGACTCCCTGAGCCCATAAAATCCGGTATATATCCTGAGCTTAAAGACTGAAAAATTTTTGGAAATGGAGCAATGGATGTTCCTCCCAAGACAACTTGTGTCAAGCCTCTAAACATCAATAAACCGGCAAGTGTCACAATGAAAGCCGGAATCCCAACATAAGCAACCCAAAATCCGTTCCAGGCACCAATAAATGCGCCCATCAAAAGACATAACGGTACCGCTAAAAACGGTGAAATTTTCATTTGAACCATCAATATGGCCGATATTCCGCCGACAAAGGCCATGACAGACCCTACGGATAAATCGACATGTCCAAGCAGTACAACCAATAACATCCCTGCAGCCAAAACAAGAATATGACTATTCTGCAAGACTAAATTTGTAATGTTTAAAGGTCTTAAAAATATTCCCTCTGTGAGAAATTGAAAAGCGACCAATAAAAACAGCAGAATGATGACCATACTGTACTTGCTGAACACCCCCGTAAACTTTGCTTTGACCGAACCGTTTTTCTTTAGATTTTTCTCCCCTATTTCCTGTTTTTGAACGCTCTCAGAATTTTGCATCACACGACACCTTCCTTATTTGTCATTAGATTCATCAGTATTTCCTGCGTGGCATTTTCTCGTAAAACTTCGCCGGTCATTTTCCCTTCACACATGGTGTAAATGCGGTCGCACATTCCCAAAATTTCAGGTAATTCAGACGAAATAATGCAGATACATTTACCCGCAGCAGCCATTTCTTCAATGATTGTATAGATTTCATATTTAGCACCAACATCAATTCCACGAGTCGGTTCATCAAGAAAAAGTACATCCGGCTGGGTCAGCAGCCACTTGCTTAACACTACTTTTTGCTGATTTCCGCCACTCAAACTGCCAACATTTTGAAAAACGTTATTTGTTTTGATGCGCATTTTCTTTCGGAATTGCTCTGAAACAACTATTTCTTTTTCTTTATCAAGAACCCCCATGTGAGAGATTTTAGCTAAGCTGGCAATGGTTGTGTTTTCTCTGACATCCATCAATAAATTTAATCCCATGGTTTTTCTATCCTCTGAAACATAGGCCAGTCCATGTTTGATTGCCTCATGGACATTTTTTAAACTTATTTCTTCGTTATTTTTGATTACTTTCCCAGATATGCCGCTTCCATATGATTTCCCGAACAAACTCATAGCAAATTCTGTTCTTCCGGCTCCCATCAATCCGGCAATACCAACAATTTCCCCCTTTTTTATCGAGAAATCAATGTGATCATTGACGATTTTTTCGGCGTTGATCGGATGATGTACAGTCCAATCCTTTACCTCAAAATAAACCTTTCCAATATTTAACTTTCTATCAGGATAGCGATTGGTAAGATCACGGCCAACCATTCCTTTAATGATCTTTTCTTCTGAGATTCCTTGATTTTCCAATGTCTCAATAGTTTTACCGTCTCTTAAAATCGTGATTCGATCGGCAATTTGAACCACTTCGTTCAATTTATGCGAAATAATAATGGATGTGATTCCTTGATTTTTAAATTCTTTGATCAAAAAAAGTAAATTTTCACTTTCTTCTTCATTTAAAGCGGCTGTCGGTTCATCCAAAATCAATAGTTGTACTGATTTGGAGAAAGCTTTCGCGATTTCCACTAATTGTTGTTGACCAACGCCGATTTGAGCCGCCAGAATATTAGGATCGATTTTCAATCCAACTTTTTTCAGAAGCTGGTTGGTTTTTTTCTCGGTTAGATCCCAATCAATGACTCCGTGTTTTGCTTGTTCATTGCCTAAAAAAATATTCTCTTTGACAGATAAAAAAGGAATAAGAGCCAGTTCTTGGTGAATGATCACGATCCCCAATTCTTCGCTGTCTCGAATATTTTTAAATCTGCATAAATCACCATTATAATAATTTTCCCCTTGATAACTCCCATAAGGATAAAGCCCGCTCAAAACATTCATCAAAGTTGATTTCCCAGCTCCATTTTCACCGCATAATCCATGGATTTCTCCTCTTTTTATTTTCAGATCAACATTGTCAAGTGCTTTGACTCCCGAAAAATCTTTAATAATATTTTTCATTTCCAATAGGTAATCTGCCATCCTGATGGTCCCTCCTTTATGAACTCATTTTTTTATATAAATTTTACCTGACTGACAAAATGATGCTTTTTTAACTATTCAAAAAAAACAGCCCTCTTCGCAGATTTCTGAAAAGGGCTTATTCGATTTTCCTAATCAGCCAGTTCCTTTTCTGAATAGTATCCGCTGTCAACCAATATTTCTTTATAATTGTCCTTATCGACGGATACTGGCTCAGCGGTATAAGTGGGAACCACTTTTACCCCATTATCATAGGTTTTTGTGTCATTTACTTCTACTTCTTTATCATCGGCAATGGCCTCGATCATATCGATCGTATTTTTGGCTAAAATTCTTGTGTCTTTAAAGATCGTTTGCGTTTGCTCGCCGGCTATAATAGATTTGATACTGGCCAGATTGGCATCTTGACCCGTTATGACCGGAAGCGGTTTGCTGGAAGAACCATAACCGACTCCTTTAAGTGAAGAAATGATTCCCAAGCTGATTGGATCATAGGGGGATAAAACAGCATCCAAAGTTTTGTTTGTGTAATTGGCACTTAACAAGTTATCCATTCTGGCCTGAGCAGTAGATCCATCCCAGCGTAATGTGGCGATCTGGTTAAACTTTGTTTGTCCGCTTTGAACAACCAGCTGCTTGTTATCAATATAAGGCTGAAAAACCGACATGACTCCATCAAAATTTATAACCGCGTTGTTGTCATCAGGAGAGCCGCCAAAAAGTTCAATATTATAAGGGCCTTTGCCATTCTTTAGATCCAGTTTATCTTCGATGTAAGAAGCTCCTAAAACACCGACTTTAAAATTATCAAACGTCACATAATAATCAACATATTTAGAATTCATCAGCAGACGATCATAGGCAATCACAGTAATATCAGCTTTGTGTGCTTTTTCCAGTACATCGGTTAAAGCTGAGCCATCAATTGAAGCAATCACAAGAGTATCGACTCCTTTAGTTATCATATTCTCTATTTGAGAAACTTGATTTTCTACCTTATCTTCACCATACTGCAAATCAGTTTTGTACCCTAGATCATCCAGCTCTTTCACCATGTTATTTCCATCATCGATCCAGCGCTCAGCAGACTTCGTAGGCATGGAAATCCCGACATAACCTTTAGATTTACCGCTGCCTGAGCTCGATTTACTGCCACAGCCGACCAAAATCATTGATAAACTCAACATTAAACAAAAACTTACAATTAATTTTTTTTTCACTGTTCAAACCCTCCTTCAAGTGGCAAGAAATGATCAAATTCTTGCTGTATTAAGAATATAGCAAAGAATAAAACGTTTCCATTGATATTTATTGGTTTATACTTTAAAAATTTTCTGATTTTTCGATTTAAAAATGAGAGAGATTTATTTTTCTTTATTATTTTACGATTTTTCTTGGTTTTTTTAGGCACTTCCTCTCTTCTGCCATTTTTTTCTATTGAAATGAATTTTCAAACTATCGTTATGATAGAATACATCTGGATGAAACGCTTACAAAAAACGGAGATGATTGATATGCTTAAAAAATTCTGTTCCATTTTTTTACTTTTTTTATGGATCGTGTCACTTGCGGCATGCTCCCCTTCTCAAACAGAGAAAAATAAAAAAGAGATAGTGATTGGTTTTTCTCAACTTGGCGCTGAAAGCACTTGGAGAAAAAGAAATACTAAATCTATTTTAGACGCAGCAAAGAAGAACGATATTCAAGTGATGTATGAGAATGCGATGCAAAGTCAGGAAAATCAGATCAAATCTATTCGGTCATTTATTTCTTATCAAGTAGACCTGATCATTCTTTCTCCCATTGTAGAAACAGGATGGGACACTGTTCTCAAGGAAGCCAAAAATGCTCATATACCTGTTATTATTTTAGATAGAGAAGTAAATTTATCTGACAATAGTTTGTATACTACCCATATCGGATCAAATTTTAAATCTCAGGGAATCCGGGCAGGACAATTTTTGTTGAATAAATTCAAGGACAGTTCGAAACAAAAGCTAAATATCATAGAAGTTTTAGGAACAGAAAATTCTTCACCTACGATCTATCGACAGCAGGGCTTTCAGGAAATCATTTCTCGCGACAAACGATTGCAAATCGTTCAAGAAGTATCAGGAGATTTCATAACTTCTAAAGGAGCGGAGATCATCCGCAATTTGAAGAACACACTGGATCTTAAAAATATTGATGTTATTTATAGTCACAATGATGATATGACTCTTGGAATCGTTGCTGAACTAAAAAAACTTAATCTTGTTCCCGGCAAAGATATTGTTATTGTGACCACTGATGCTCAGACAAGTATTATGGAAATGTTGGAAAAAGGAACAGTGAATTGTGTCGTAGAATGCAACCCAAATAGCGGAGACATCACCATGAATGTTGTTAAAAAAATTCTGGCAGGAAAAAGAATTTCTAAAGAAATTTATATGACAGAAACTTCTTTTTCGGAATTCAGCAATTTAAGCAAGCTGCCTTATCGCAACTATTGAGATTTAATGGAGGCCGTTTATGTACAAAACAAAAAGTATCAAAGAAACCTTACACTTAACGAACATTGTAGTGGTTATTATTACAATTTTGCCGCTTATTCTCAATACTATTTTTTATACCAGAAACATGATGTTTTATAATCGGATGATCCAAAATATTGAAGCCGCTAATTCTCTGAGTACTAAAGTAAAAAATGAAATTGACTCGGTCATGTGGGATGTCGTCTCCGGACAAACAGACTTATCAGAAAACAAACATTATCGTGTTCTGGAAGAAGTCCGGGAAGATATTCAAAAAATCGAAAGCAATACAAATTATAATACCGAATTAAGACTTTTAAATGTTTCAAAAAGAACCTTGAATACGATTGAAAATTACACAGACCAAATAGTCGATAATATTGAAAATAATGCTGCTGTTAGTGAAAATGAAAAAATTCTAGTCAGTATTAAAGATACAACTGCCTTATTATATGATATATTTCAAAATTTTGTTGGAACTGAAATAGAAATCGTTGGAAATAGAAATCAGCAGATCATGCGATCTATTGTGATCATGAGTATCGTGCAGCTTATAGCCTTAAGTTTTATCATTTTTTTAATTGGCCGCAACAATAAAATTTTGACCAAAAAGATACAGGATCCAGTATTAGATTTATCCAGTATGGCCGATCAGATCGCTGGAGGCGATTTATCTGTCAGAGCGGATTCTCCAGAAATCGAAGAGCTAAAGGTGCTTGCCAAGAGTTTAAATACTATGGTAGTCAACTTTGATCAATTGATTTATCAAAACACTGAAAAACAAAAAGCACTGAATAAAGCAGAAATAAAAGTTCTTCAAGAGCAGATCACACCTCATTTTGTCTATAACAGCCTGGATGCGATTCTGGCATTAGCCGAAAATAATGAAGGTGAAAAAGTAAAGGAAATTACCTACGCTCTATCAAATTTTTTCCGCATTTCTCTGAGCAAAGGTCAAGATTGGATCCCTCTGGAAAGAGAAATCAGTCATGTAGATAATTATTTGAAAGTTTTAAAAGTCCGCTACGGAGAAATGTTAGATTTTACTATGAACATTGATTGCGATTTGGAAGAAGAATTCATCTTAAAAATGATTTTACAGCCCATTGTTGAAAACGCAGTTTATCATGGAATTAAAAACACTAGGAAATTAGGGCAAGTGATCATTCATGTTGAAAAAAATAAAT
>JAATEZ010000280.1 GCA_015655485.1 Lactobacillales bacterium
CAACAAGTAGGATAAACAAAACGCCTAAGATTTTTACTTGAGCCCAACTGATCGTAACGATCGACCCAAATAAATATTGTTGGACACTGGTTGAGGAAGCTCCTTTATTTAAATTCATTAATACTAATGCAATAGCCAAACCGCCAGACATCAAAATCGCAGTAGAGACTTCCGAATAAGTACGATAAACACTGCGTAAATATTCTAAAAGAACCGCCGCAATAATTACTACTAACATCGTCGTAAACGTAGGATCCACATTTATCCACAATCCTAAAGCAATTCCGGCCAAGGAAACATGTGAAAGTGTATCTGCTAACAACGACTGACGTCTTAAAACTAGAAAAACGCCTAATAACGGCGCAATAACAGCTATACATCCAGAGGCCAATAACGCTCTTCTCATGAACTCATATGAAAACATCTCCACTCAGACTCCTCCTTTCGTACTAATCGTATATGTCGATCAGCATAAGATTTAATATCTTCATGGTCATGTGTGATCATTAAAATCGCCTTATTGTGCTGATGGGCATTATGCCTCAATAATTTGTAGAAATCACCTCTAGAATTTTCATCCATCCCGGTTGTCGGTTCATCTAAAACAAATAAATCTGGATTCGTAGCAAAAACTCTAGCTAAGCAAATGCGCTGTTTCTGTCCGCCAGACAACTCTCCGATCCGTCGATCTCTAAACCCCCACATTCCTACTGCTCTTAAAGCTTTTTCAACATGCTGTTGATCGCTCTTACTTAGCGGCTTAAACCACTTTCCTTGCGAATAACGACCCGATCGAACTAACTCTATTACGGTGCTTGGAAAGCCACTATTGAATGAAGAAATTTGTTGAGAAATATAGCCGATACTTAATTTCTCTCCTTGATGATTTGTGGGAGAGATCCAGACATTTCCACTGTCAGATTTCAATAAACCTAAAGTAATTTTTATTAAAGTCGACTTCGCAGCCCCGTTTTCCCCTGTTAAAATGACAAATTCTCCCGCATCGACATGATAAGAAACGTTCTCTAAAACAGGTTCTTCCCCATAATAAAACGTTAAATTTTCCACTTTTATATACTGCAAACCAATCACTTCTTTCCAGACATCCGGATTTTTTAATACGTAATAATTACGTTTTACTAATAAGAAAGATTAACATGTTCTATGGCGCCTGTCAAGTCGATAAAATTCCTCATAGATGTTTAAATTTCTTTTTATGATCAATAGAAAAAGCCGCAAAAAAATCACGACTTTTTTTCGTTCTGATGATGTTTTAAAGTTCGAACTAAATAAACTTCCTTACAAAATCCCTTCATTCCATTATAAATCCTTTGAGCCCTTGATTTTTTTTCACAAAAAGCAAAAACTGTTGGACCACTTCCGCTCATCAGCGCAGTATCTGCACCTAATAAGATCAATTTATCCTTTATTTGCTTCACCATCGGATGCCTTTTGATCGTAATTGGTTCTAACGCGTTACCTACACAAGCGATCATTTGCCAATAATCTTGTTTTTCAATCGCTTTTCTCAATCCTAAGATATCCGGATGTTCAATCTGGTTAAAAGACAGTGAACCAAAAATAGTGCTTGTGGACACACTGAAATGGGGTTTTACTAGAACGACCCAACATTGAGGCATATCTGGAATAATTTCAATGCTCTCTCCTCGTCCAGTAACAAAAGAAGTATTGCCATACACGCAATAAGGAACGTCAGATCCGATCTCGGCACCAATTTCAGCTAAACGATTGAGTGAAAGATTTAATTTCCATAAACGATTTAATCCTCTCAAAGTCGCTGCTGCGTCACTACTGCCTCCGGCCAATCCAGCTGCAATGGGTATATTTTTTTGCAGATGTATACAGACTCCTTCAGAAATTTGATATTTTTTTTTCATTAAAGCCGCAGCTTGAAAAATATGATTACGCTTATCCGTAGGTAAAAAACAATTTTCCGTCTTAATAAGAATCTCATCTTGTTTTAATGTTTGAAAACTTAATCGATCCGCCAAATCAATACTAGCCATGACCATTCTGAGTTCATGATACCCATCCGTTCTTTTGTAAAGAGCATCCAAACCCAAATTAATTTTGGCAGGCGCCTTTTCTATGATTTCCATAAATTCACCTATATTAATTTCTCATTTGATAACGAAGATATTATACATGAACTCATCCAGAATAGCAAAAATGCAAAAATAAAAAGCCTATAAAGGCTTAATATTTTATGCACTGGCACCCGCAGCTTCATCAAAAAATTCAATTTCTACGGTATGAGTGAGTATATCTGTATAACTGTATGAAACACGCTCAAAAGCATTCTCATCCTGATCCAAGTCTACTACAAACACAGCCGGATAAGTCTCAGTTAAAATCCCTCTTCGTTCACTGCGATGTCTGCGACCGGTTTGAGCAACTAGGGTAATTTTACAACCAACACGACATTCTAAATCCTCTTTTATCGTTGCTAAAGTTACTGGCATCCAATTCACCTCTTACAGATAATTGTACCATAATTTGCAAAAAAATTCAAGTTTACCATATGAATACCTTCATTGCAAGCATTTTTAATAAATCTATTTGATTATTAAAGATGAGCAACTTTTTAAAAGGATTTAGAATGAACCATATCAAAAAAAATATACATTTATTTATTTTTTAAATATTTTTTAAATATTTTCTAAAAAATCACTGTCCATCAGAGTCATTTGTCTCATTTTTTAATTTTCTTCGCGCCCGATCCAAAGCATTTTTTATTTTTTCCTCACTACAGCCTAATTTTTGAGCCAAACCCAATAAATTTTGTCCTAATAAAAAACGCGTAAAAACTATCAATTCAAACTCTGACAGCTTACTCATAAACTCATCTAATTCTTCTCTTAAAATTAAAACATCTAAAAAATCATCCAATACAAAACTAGTGCTATTATAGCATTCTCCATAAATTTCTAATTCTTCCTCAAAAGAGACTGCTTCCCGGTCGATTCGCCTCTTCTCAGCATTCTCTTTGCGCAGGATACTGCAGATACGCCGTTCTAAATTCAGTTTAAAATAGCGGCCAAATGTAAGCCCTTTAAGTTCATCATAAGTTAAAGCAGACTGATAACAAGCGATCATTCCCTCTTGGAGCCAATCATCATGATCCATACTTTTTACAAAATACTTTCTCTTTAATGCAAAAACAACTGGTTGAAATTTTCGAAACAACTCTATAAAAGAAGTTGAATCCCCCTCCTTTATTTTTTTTATGTACTGAACAGCTAAATTTATGTCATCCAATCTGAGTACCATTCCTTTCTTAATAAAATATTATAAAGAAGAGGAGAAGTCTTCATTTTTCATTGACCACTATGATGCAGTTGATTCCTTATTTCTAACTATTTGTCACTTCCCTTACAAAATCAATCCATACTTTTTACAACTACAATCACTCACTCTGCTCTTCTTTATTGATGGTCCATTGATTCACTTCCTTTCATTTTTTCACTTCTACAAATAAATAATACTTCTTTCTGCAGCAAAATGAAAGCGTACTCAGCTTTTTTTTTGTTTTTTTTCGGATAACTAATTTAACTTCTTTTCTAATTTTTCCAATTGTTGGCTGTTCCAAGGAGAGTTACGTCGAAATTGCTGGAACTTGTAGTCTTCCATTGACTGACGAATATTTTTCTCTGCTTTTTTTATAATTTTATATAATTCATTAGCAGAGGTTCGTAAAGCTCCTTGTGAAAAGACGACCCATTGTTCTGCCATGTCGCTCGTAGCCACTGTTACTTGGGTCAAACGATTATTTCGTTCTCCTGAAACTCTTTCAATATAGCTATCCGCCGTTTCATTTTCTTTAGTAAAAACAACATTTAAAGTATATTTTTGATAATTCTGTTGGATCCCAGGTACAAATTGAGCATCAAAAACAACTAAAATTTCCGCTCCTTCAAATTTCGCATAATTTGACAATTTGCTTAGCAATAATTCTCTCGCTTCTTCCAGACGATTTTGCTGTTTTAACTTGTCCAGCTCAGGCCAAGCACCAATCATGTTATATCCATCTACGATCAATAACGATTCTTTCATCCCGACTCACCTCCATTTATAAAATAATAGTAAATTTCAACAATTTTTTCCCCGCAAATCATGAGAATCAACTTCTTTTGCGGAAAGCTTCATACATTAATAATCCGGCAGCTACTCCGGCGTTCAAACTTTGAACATGTCCCTTCATCGGGATCGTCAATAAAATATCAGCTTCTTTTTTCAACTGACTGCTGATCCCCCGTCCTTCATTACCAATGATTAACCCAACGGCACCTTTAGCATCCCATGATCGATAATCTATGCCTTGCATATCTGTACCAAAAATCCAAAAATCTTTTTCTTTCAACTTGGTAATACACTGAGATAAATTAGTGACTCTCGCTATAGGAATATATTCCACCGCTCCGGTAGATGTTTTCGCTACAACAGAAGTTACCCCAACCGCACGATGTTTAGGAATGATCACACCATCAATTCCCACGGCATCTGCAGTCCTTAAAATCGATCCTAAATTATGAGGATCTTCAATACCATCCAACAACAAAAATATGGGATCTTTTTTCTGAGTAAGCGTTTGTTCCAACAAATCTTCTAAAGATAAATACTCATAGGCGGTCACACCTAAAACAACTCCCTGATGCACTGCATGATCCGTCAACATATCCAGCTTTTCTTTAGGTACCCATTGAATGGGGACAGAAAATTTTTGAGTCTCTTCTTTAAGCTGCTGAATTTTGGCTCCCTTAGCATCTTGCTGGATAAATAATTTATTCCCTCTATTTGCCTGCAAAGCTTCACGCACCGCATAATGACCAAAAACAAAATCTTCATTTTCAATTATATTCGTTTTTTCCTGAGGACTCTTTCGTTTTTCAACTTTTTTTTTCGGATCAACATAAGATGTTTTTTGAGAACTCTTTTGTTGCCTATTATTAAATGTTTTACGATCATTCTCGTTCTTCATCTTGTTCCCCCACAATCTTTTGAATACACCATGCTATCAGCTCCTCTAAGCGCTCTTGTTGTCCTGTAAGATGCAAGAACCCCATAAGAGCCTCAAAACCAGTAGCAACACGATAGGTAAGCACATCTGCATTCTTTGCAAACGTATGGCTTTTAGCATTGCGGCCTCTTTTAAATATACCTTCTTCTTCTTCTTTCAGCATATTGTTCTTAAGTAATTCTAGTGCCAAAAAATTCTGAGCCTTTGCTGAAACATAATGAGTAGCCTTATGATGCAACTTATTAGGTTTGGTCTCTCCTTGTTCAATTAGAAAATCACGAATATAAATTTCATAGATCGCATCCCCTATATACGCTAAAGCCAACCCATTCAACTGCCTGTAATCTTTTTTTTTTCATTCCATTCGACTCCATCTTGTCCCTTGAGCAGTGTCTTCTAACAATATACCTTTTTCTTTCAATAAATCACGAATTTCATCACTTCGCGCATAATTACGTTGCTTTCGAGCCAAATTTCTTTCTTGGATCCACTCTTCAATTTTAGTATCCACTATTTCTTCTTCAAAATAAATACCAAAAATAGCTAACATCTCCTCAAACAGTCCGCGTCCCTTTATAAGGACTTGCTCAGACACTTGCTTTTTTTCTAAGTAATGGTTAAGCCACTTCATTAATTCATAAACAACTGTAATTCCGTTCGCTGTATTAAAATCATCATCCATCTCATGAATAAACTGCTTTTTTAATTCACTTAATTCTTCAAGCCGCAAAGAATCTTCCGTAAGAGTTGAAACAGCACTTCTTTGTCGAAATAAACAATTTTTATTTGCATTTCTTAAGCGCTGCAAATTGTTGGCAGCATCTTTTAAGGTTTCTTCACTGTAGCGTATAGGTCGGCGATATTGAGTCGTTGCCATAAAAAACCTTAAAACTTGAGGGTCGACTTCTTTAATCAATTCATGAACAGTTATAAAATTCCCAAGTGATTTACTCATTTTTTCATCTTGGTCTCCGATAGTCACATACCCATTATGCAGCCAATAATTCGCAAACTTCTTTCCTGTCTTTGCTTCGCTTTGAGCAATTTCATTTTCATGATGAGGAAATTCAAGATCTTGACCACCACCATGAATATCAATCGTATCACCTAATAAGGCTCCAGACATAACAGAACACTCAATATGCCACCCCGGCCGACCATCGCCCCATGGTGAGTCCCAAAATATCTCATCTGCTTTCGCAGCTTTCCATAACGCAAAATCCAGCGGATCTTCCTTTTTTTCAGTTTCTTCTCCTGTGCGCTGGCTTGCTCCTGTTTCGAGTTCATCTATTGACTGATGACTAAGTTGTCCATAATCTTTAAACCGACGAGTCCGATAGTAAACATCCCCTTCAGAAATGTAAGCATAGTCTTTCTCCAGTAAAATTTCAATAAATTGGATGATCTCAGGAATATAATTGATCACTCTCGGATGATGACAAGCCGGCTGTATGTTTAAGGCCTGTGTATCCTCTGTATAAGCTTCAATATAACGGTCGGCTACTTCTAACGCAGTTATATCAAGTTCTTTAGCTCTGCGAATTATTTTATCATCTACATCCGTAAAATTCGAAACATAGTTTACTTTAAAACCGCGATATTCAAAATAGCGGCGAATGGTATCAAAAGCTATGCTGCTGCGCGCGTTTCCTATATGGATATAATTATAAACAGTGGGGCCACAAACATACATTTTAACTTTTCCTTCTTCTATTGGGCGAAAAGTCTCTTTCCTGCGAGTTAAAGTATTATATAATTGAATCATGTCTTTACTTCCCTTCGATCTTCTTTCCCGCTATCCTGACCACCTTGGCTGGAACGCCGACTGCGGTAGCATAATCGGGTATATCTGTTAAAACGACTGCACCCGCACCAATTTTCGCACCTTGTCCGATCGTGACCGGACCAATAATTTGAACATGCGCTGAAATTAGAGCTCCTTTTTTTACCGTTGGATGCCTTTTCCCTTTGTCCTTGCCTGTTCCGCCTAACGTTACTCCGTGATGCAAAACTACATCATCTTCAACAACAGCAGTCTCCCCAATTACCAAACCCATACCATGGTCAATAAAAACTCTATGTCCAATAATGGCGCCCGGATGAATTTCGATTCCTGTAATAAATCGCCAAAACTGAGCATGAATCTTAGCAAGTAAAAAGAAATGATGCTGATATAAAAAATGCGAGATCCTATGAAACCAAATCGCCTGCAGCCCTGGATAAGTGAGTAAAATTTCTAAGACCGACCTTGCTGCCGGATCGTTGTACTTTACTGCCTCTATATCTTCTTTTAACCTCCTCACTTTTTATATCCCACCTTTATTTTTTAATGTGTTATCTTTTGCTCTAGAGAAAAAGTCAAAAAAAGCATCTTTTAAATAAGAAAATCTTATTTAAAAGACGCCTTCTACTCAGCGTGGTTCCACTTTTTTTCATAAGAAACAAATAAGTGCCAAAGCTCTTAAAGATTCCTTACCTTTAAATGATATAACGTTCATCACTCGTTTTTGACTACCTTTCGTCAAAACCACTCCAAGATGCATTTCAAAAAATTCAAGTATCCACTTTCAGCAAATGCGGACTCTCTATTTACTTAAAATTTTTCTACTCTTCTTTTCATTGTGTTTTTTATTCAATTGGACAAAAACTGATTTAAATGAGCTAAGGTTTTCTTTTTTCCTAACAATTCAATGGTTGCACCTAATTCAGGTCCATGCATCTGACCTGTAACAGCCACTCTGATAGGCATATACAAACTTTTACCTTTGATTCCAGTCAATTTTTGGATTTCCTTGATTTTAGCATTGATCTCCACAACATCAAATATAGTTAAA